>WRMT01000063.1 GCA_009777005.1 Methanobrevibacter sp.
TAATTTATTCAAACTTTTTTTCTAGGACTATAATTTATATTCTAAATAATATTATATATTTTTTTTATAAAAATTAAATTAAATAACCATTATAAAAGATAATTATTAAATATTATCTAATTATTTATTATTTAAAGAACATTATGAATATTAATCTTACTTTAAAGTATTAAAAAACTTAATTAGGAACACATCCCCATATAAAACATTTTTTTTCTAGCTAAAATTTTAATGTTTAAAAATTTTGGCATAAGAATGTTCATTTCCATATTTAAAATAAACATAATATATTAGTGAATAGTTTCTTATATACTTTATCCTGAAAAATTATAAAAATTGTTAAAAGGATTAAAAAATGGAATAAGCTATTTTTATTAAAAGAAAAAATGGTTTAAATAGCTTTTTGAATATTAATCAAATTTTTAAAAGTGTTAATTAATCATTTTATCAGATTTTTTTTAATAACTTATTTAAGTAGGAATATTGAAATAAATTACATGGATAAATACATTGAACATCCTTTAATCAAAGCAAATACTGTAGAAGCCCGCATATATCAGCAAATTTTAGCTGCAGACACGTTGAAAAAAGGAAATACTATGATTGTTGCTCCTACAGCTTTAGGTAAAACATTAATAGCTATTTTAGTAGCTGCTGATAGACTAAAAAAAATTAAAGGTTCTAAGGTTTTAATTTTAGCTCCAAGCAAACCATTAGCTATTCAGCATGAAGAAAGTTTTAGAGATTTTTCAACTGTAAAATGTACATCTATTACAGGAGCGATTAAAGTTGAAGAGCGAAAAAAGCGTTGGGATGAGTCTCAAATTATTTGTGCAACTCCTCAAACCGTTGAATCAGACTTGCTCAATGGTAGATACTCTCTTGAAAATGTTTCACTTACTGTTTTTGATGAATGTCATCATGGTGTTGGTTCATATTCTTATGTTTATCTAGCTCATAGATATGTAAAAACTAGTAAAAATCATCTTATTCTTGGTTTAACTGCATCACCTGGATCTGATAAAGGAAAAATTAAAGAAGTATGTGAAAATCTTTTTATTCAGTATGTTGTTGTAAAAACTGAAGATGATAGTGATGTGAAACCATACTTTAACCCTATTGAAATTGATTGGGTAAAAGTTGAAATGACTAGTGAACTTGAAAAAATAAGAAAACATTTAAACAAAGCTTTAAATCATAGATTAAAGATGTTAAAGAATTTAAATATCATTAACACCATTTCTGTTAATAAAACTGATATTTTAAAAGTAAGAGGAAAAGTTCAAAACAGAATAGCTAGAGCCGTTACTCCTCCAAAAGAATGTTATCAAGCTATTTCTATATTGAGTGCAGTTATAAATGTTCAACACTCTCTGGAACTACTTGAAACTCAGGGAGTAGCTACTTTCAATAAATACATATCTAGATTAAGAAAAAAAAATACTAAAGCAGCTAAAGGTCTACTAATGGATGCTGATTTTTCACAAGCTGTTATGGGTAGCTATAGAGCAGAAAAACATGGTTGGGAACATCCGAAACTTAAAAAATTAATGGATATACTTAAAAAAGAGCTAAAGATTGAGGATCAAAATCAAACTAAGCTAAAAAAAGAAAAAAATGAAGTTAAAGAAAATAAAAACCATCAAAGAATTATTGTTTTTACTCAATTTAGAGACACATTAGAAATGATTTATCAAGCCTGTGAAAAAGAAGGAATTAAATCTGTTAAATTCTTTGGTCAAGGAACAAGAGATGGTGAAAAGGGTTTAACTCAGAAAGAACAGTATAAAATAATAAAATCATTTAAAATTGGAACATATGATGTTTTACTCTCTACAAGTGTAGCTGAAGAAGGTATTGATATTCCATCAGTTGATTTAGTTATTCTTTATGAACCAGTTCCTTCAGAAGTTCGTATGATACAAAGAAGAGGTAGAACTGGAAGGAAAAAAACTGGACATATGAAAGTTTTAGTTACAAAAGGAACAAGAGATGAAGGATATTACTGGGCAAGTATTCACAAAGAAAAACAAATGAAAAGACAATTAATAGATAAAGACTCTCTAAATAAATTAAATATAAGAACTTTGGAAAAAATAAATACTGAACTTAACTCTAAAATCATTTCACCTAAAGATTCTGAAAATGATAATAGCTACCAAATAGATGATGAAAGTAGTGGAAAAAATAGTAATAGCAATAAAAAAGAGGATGAAGATAAAAATAATAAGAATAATAATAAAAATGAGAACGAGAAGGATAATAATCTAAAAAATAAGGAAATTATTGTTTATGCTGATTCAAGAGAAGGAAATTCAAAAGTTTTAAGAGCTTTAGATACTATTGGAGTTAAGATAAAAATAAAACCAATGACAGTTGGAGATTATCAAGTAAGTGAAGAAGTAGCTATTGAGCGGAAAACAGCTAAGGACTTTGTAGATTCTATTGTTGATAAAAGATTGTTTAAACAAGCAAGACAAATGAGAGAAGAGTTTAAAAAACCTATAATGATACTAGAAGGAGATGATTTATACTCTGGATTCATTTCTCCTGATGCGATTAGAGGATCAATAGCTTCCATAGCTATAGATTTTGGAATAAGTATTATTCCAACAAGGAACTCTGATGATACTGCAGCTATGATTAAACGAATAGCTATTCGCGTGCAAAAAGATACTAAAGTTGATATTCAAGTTAGAACTGAGAGGAAACCTGTAAATCTCTGGGAGCAGCAGCTATTTATTATTGAATCCCTTCCAAATATTGGTCCAGTTAGTGCTAAAAAGCTACTTGGTAAATTTGGAACTGTTAAAAATATTATCACAGCATCAGAAAAAGAACTTCAAGAAGTTGAGGGAATTGGTAAAAAAACTTCAAAAAACATTAGAGAGGTGCTGGATAGTAAATATTTATACTTTAAAAAAAGTAATAATGATAAAAAATTATTATAATTGTTTTAAAATTTAGCTAAAGATGTTACAAAATATATTAAAGATAATTAGCTATATTTCACTAATTTTAAAATTTTAAATAAGGATTAATATAAATAATTAATAATAAATAATTAATAATAAATAATAAATTATAATAAAAATTATAATAAGGATTTAAATTATCTTTATAAAGGAAATATAGTATTTATATAATATATAATGTTTTGTAAATTTATTTTAATAAAATATTTTACTACATGTACAATTTATTTAAAAAAATAATATTAAAAAAAGTTTATAATGATTTTAACTGAAATATGGTGATGTATTGAAAATTATAATGGATGGACGCGGTAAAAAATACTTAATAACAGAAGATAAAGAATTTCAAAGTGATCTAGGAATTATTGAAAGAGAAAAAATTGAAAATTCTAGTTATGGAGATATTTTAACCACACACCTAAATAAGGAATTCAAAGTTATTAAACCAAATACTAATGATTTCATAGATTTAATGGATAGAAGATGTTCAATTCTCATTCAAAAAGATATTGGAACAGTAATAGCTAAAACAGGTCTTGGAAATGGTTTTATAATTGTGGATGCAGGTACAGGAGCAGGAGCTATAGCTTTAAACTTTGGAAATATTGTTGGTGAAACAGGTCATGTGTATAGCTATGAAATAAGAGAAGACTTTGCAGAAGTAGCTAAAAAAAATGTTGAAAAATTTGGTCTTTCAAATATTATTAAAGTGAAAAACAAGGATATTAAAGAAGGAATCGAAGAAATAGCTATTGATTTAGTATTTTTAGATTTAACAAAACCCTATGAGATTTTTGAAGATGTTTTTGAAAAGTTAAAGCTTGGAGGTCACTTAGTTGTTTATGCTCCATATATTAATCAAGCTGAAACATCTTATAGAGTAGCTAAAAAAATTGGATTTAGTAATTTAGCTATTGTTGAAACATTAGAACGAGAAATAGAAGTAAGACCTCAAGGTACAAGACCTAAAACAAGAATGGTAGGGCATAGTGGCTATTTATTTTTTGCTCGTAAGCTATAGTTTATCTCCTCAAGATAAGCTACAGATTTTGAATATTGGAAAAAAAGTTTCTTCCATTAACGTGTAACTTTGATTAACCATTTTTTAAAATCTAAATCAATCTTTAGCTATTTACTTTGAATAAAACTATTTTCTTTATATTAATATATATACTTTATATTAAACAATTTACTTTATATCTTGAAATATACTTTGTATTAAGCTATTTACAAATTTCCTCAATTTTCTCACGAATATTATCAATTGAATAACCTAAAAGTAAAGCCATTAACATTGCCCCTCCAGCACCTACCCCTTCTTTAACATAGCCTTTTATATAATTTTTTAGACCTTGAATAGATGATTTTTCAAAATAAGGATTGACAACATGGATATTGATCTTTCCAATTTGTTTTGCAATGTTAAATATATCTGAAGTAGGGTCTTTAGCTACAAATTTTGTAGTAGCTATACAAATATTTGAAAAATCAAATTTTGAATCAATAGCTTTTATAAAAGCACAAACTGCAGTCATCTGTGTTCCTCCTGCTAATATTACTGGAACTTTACTTCCCATTACCATTCCAGAAACAGTGGGAATCATAGGATCTCCTAAAGCTTCAACAGCTTTAAATGGATCTATTTTATTATTTTTATTCTCACTATTTACTTCATTGTTATCCTCATTGTTATCTTGAATATGATTTTTCAAATTAGCATTAGCTATTCCCTCCATAACAACATCTTTTTTTAAGTTATGGGGATTTTTTGGAGTACTTCCACTTACTTTAAAATCAGCATCATATCCAAGAGCAGTTAAAACACCTAATGCTGTGGTTGTTCCAGCAGGAATACTTTCTCCAATTACCAGATAATCATTGTTTTTTGAAAGGTTTTGAGCTATTAATTTTGAGTTTTCAAATATTTTTTTGGGGTTTTTTACTGCTTTTCCAGTTCTTATATCTTCACCATGTTTTTCATTGATTTGAATATATGGAACATCAGGTTTGATTAAAGATCCTGCATTAGCTACTAAATAAGAAGCATTAGTTAATTCAAGAACTGCTTTTGTAATCATAGCTGGTGTTGGAGTTGAAGTTCCATCCATGGTTGTTTGAGGAGGAACATCACAACATCGAACTTCACCATGGACTATGAGTTCAACATCTCCAGCAGGAGTGTATTCCATAAGTTCACTGTTAAGTCCAGCTCCTGAAATATTTGGAATTCTTGCAGTAGCTGTTGTAGCTATTGTACAAATGAAAAAAGGATTTTTTCCTTTTAGTTTAGCTAATAATTCGTCAGACCCATAAGATTCTAATCCCTTAAACATTAAAACACCTAATTAAAACACCTAATATGATAATAATCATTTTTATTAAAAAATTTCAATTTAATTATTTATAAAAATAATTTATTAAAAAAAATATTAAAAAAAAAATTTCAATTAAATAATTTATAAAAATTAATAAAAAAAATTTATTTAAAAGAATTCAATTAAGAAATTTATAAAAAAGTTCCATATAAAAAAAACTTTTAAAAATAATTTATTTTATTAAATTATAATGTTTATTGATTTTCTTATAAAAAATGCAAAAAAAATATTTTGAAATATAAAGAAAAATAGCTAATAATCTAATAATTTTCCTTAAAAATTTTCTTTATTAATATATAAACTATTAATTTTAATGAAAAAATATAGTAATGAGTTATAGCTAAAAATATTTGTTTTTAAACAATATTATAACTAAAAAATAGCTATTTATTCAGAACTACTTTCCTCATCACCTTTATTCCAGTTTATAACGCCATAAACAACACATAAAAGTGTAGAAAATATTAATAAGAGATATCCACTTAAAACCCACGGGTCAGGTATTCCTAAAATCATTTTTTCACCTTAAAACATTTGTATTTAATTATTTTCCACTAACTTTAGCTTTTGAGCCAATGCCCTTATACACCTTTTCAATATATTCTGGATCCATTGGTTTAGTAAGTAAACTTACAACAATGGTGAAAATGAAAGATATTGGAACAGCTATTATTATTACATCAATTGATGAGAAAGGTGCAGCTTGAATAAGCATTGATTGACCTGTTAAAAGTTTACAAATACCTAATCCTTCAGCTGTTTTTCCAAATATGAATATTATCCAGAACAAGCTTAAACTTATTCCAGAAATAATACCTGCAATAGCTCCTTCTTTTGTAGTTCTCTTCCAATATAATGCACAAACATAAACACTTAAAAATGCTGCTGCACAAATTCCATAGAAAAGTGCAGTTCCTTGAGCTACTACACCTACAGGTAAAATTAAACTAAGAGCAAAAGCTAAAACAACAGCTATTAATATTCCAATACGATTTAATGTAATAGACTCAACATTCTTATTATTTTTCAATGTTTCATATATATCCCTACCTAAAGATGTTCCTTGTGCATGATACTGTGAACTTAGGGTAGACATAGCTGCAGCAAGTAATGTTAGTAAAAATACATATACAAACCATTCAGGAAGAGCAGAGTTAATAAATTCTGGAATTATCTTATCAATATTTCCTCCTACAACATCTACAGAAATTTGTCCTAGTTTATCAAAGAAATACACATTAGATAATGCTCCAACAATAAATGCAGTTCCTGTGGAAAATACTATAAAAATACCTCCCATTAAAACAGCTCTATTTAACTCCCTATCAGATTTTACTGTCATGAATCTAACAGCTAGTTGAGGTTGAGCTAATACTCCAATACCAACACCAATGATAGTTGTAGAAACAAGTGACCACCAAAAAGGACTTCCAAGAGTAGGGAATGTCGTCCACCCAGTTCCACCAATAGCTAATGCATCAGCTGGAAAATGTGGAGCTAGATTTGTTAAAGCAGTGTGAGCTTCTGTAACACCACCAAGTATCCAATAAGTAAATATTAGTAAAAATACCATTCCAAAAAGCATTATTGTTCCTTGAACTGCCTCTGTATACATTACTCCTTTTATTCCACCAAATATTACATATGCAGCTACGATTACTGATAATACAAGAAGAGATAAGTGGAAATTTAAAGATAAAGATGTTTCCATAAACCGAGCAGCACCTATTAAAACTACTGATGCATAAATAGGCATACCAAAGAAAATTATTCCTCCACTAAAATATTGGATAAACTTACTATTGAATCGTCTTGATAGAAATTCAGGAAATGTTAAAGAACCTAAATTATGACCCATTTTACGAGTTCTTTTCCCCATTATGATAAAAGCTATGAATATTCCACAAAAAACATTCAACACTGTTAACCAAAGTAAACCCATTCCAAATTGACCTGCAGCACCACCAAAACCAACAATAGCTGCAGTACTGATAAATGTTGCACCATAGCTTAAAGCCATAACATAAGGGTGGGTTTTTCGCCCTGCAATCATAAAGTCTTCTGAAGATTTAGTCTGTTTCCAAGCTAAGTATCCAACATATCCTACAAGTAGAAAATAAATTAAAAAAACTATAACTAAAATTACATAATCCATATACGAACCTCAAATAATTATAATATTGATTGATTTTTATAAATACAAGAAAAAAGATAATTTTATCATGCTTTATTAAAGCATTAGTTTCTTTGTTTCTTATTAATATATAAATCTTTATGATTAATAATGATAAATGAAAATATAATCAAATTTATGAGGTTTTAGTGAATATTCAATTAAAAAAATTTCATATTATTAAATAAATGAATATAATCTAGTGATTAAGATTAATGAATATGTAAAAAAAGAATATTTTAATGAGAAAAAAATTATTTAAATAAGCTTTAAAAATTTTTTATTTCTTTATTTTTAGAAAAAATTAGTATAGCTAAGTTAGTTAAGGAATTTAAAATTTGTCTGGAATAATATTTTTCAATATAGCCATTCTAATTGGAACCCCATGAAAAGCTTGTTCAAAATACTTATTATATTTTGTATTATCTACATCATGAGCTATTTCATCAACTCGAGGTAGTGGATGCATAACTATAAGGTCTTTTCCATTAATAAGATCTAAATCAATTAAATAAGCTCCTTTTATTCTTGAATATTCTTCAACATCAGGAAAACGCTCTTTTTGAATTCTTGTAACATACAAAACATCAACATCATCAATAATGTCTTTTAAATTATTTGTTTCATGAAATTTTACTTTATTTTTTTTAAGATCATGGCGAACTTCATTAGACATTCGAAGTTCATGAGGAGAAACAAAAGACATTTCAACTCCAAACATACCTAAAGCATAAGCTAATGAGTGAACTGTACGACCATATTTTAAATCACCAATTAAAGCAACATTCAATCCCTTTATCTTATTAAATTCTCTTTTCATTGTATAAAGATCAAGTAATGTTTGGGTAGGATGCTGACCAGCACCATCACCGGCATTTATAACAGGAACATCTACGATATCTGCAATGAATCTAGCTACACCTTCTAAATCATGGCGAATTACTAAAGCATCAGAATATGCCTCAAACATTTTGGAGGTATCAGCTATATTTTCACCTTTAGAAACAGAACTAAGATTACTTCCAGCAAAACCAACAGAATTACCACCAAGACGTTTAATAGCTGTTTCAAATGACAACCTTGTTCTTGTTGAAGGTTCAAAAAACATCATCCCCAATACTTTGCCAGCTAACTCTTCTGATTTTTCTTCAGACATAGCTACTTTTTCAAGATTTTCAGCTTCATCTAAAATAAAATTTATATCTTCTTTTTGAAAATCTTTTATTGAAATTACATTATTAAGATTGAAAATTTTAACCACTCTCAAGAAATTTAGTAACTAATTAATTTAATTTAGGAAATAATATAATATTTAAAAATAATTTTATCCTATAAATAAAGATTAAAATTAACTAAATCATATAAATAAAATTTAAAAAAAATTTTATCCAATAAATAAAGTTTTTGATAAGTTTTATTATTATTTAAAAATTTAAATGAAAAATAAGCTATAAACCAAAATAGCTGCACCTACAATCCAACAATAATATGCGAAAATATCCAAGCTTTTTTCTTTGATTAGCTTTAAAAGTAAACTAATAGCTAAGTATCCTGAAATAAGAGCAGCTAAAAAACCAAAGACATAGGCCAACATGTTAGAATCTAATCCTGTGCCAATATCTTTTAGCTGAACTAATGTAGCTCCTAAAATAGCTGGAACAGCTAATAAAAAGGAGAATTTTGCTGCAAATTCTTTATCAAAACCTAAAAATAATCCACTTGAAATCGTAGTTCCTGAACGAGATAAGCCAGGGATTATAGCTAATGCTTGAGAAATACCTACTATAATACTATCTTTAATCCCTGTTTTTTCAATATTTCTATTTCCAAGATTTATTCTTTCAGAAGTATAGAGAAGTGTGCCAGTAATAATTAAAAAGAATGCTGGAACTGTTACTGTTTGAAATACAGCTTCTATTTCAGCATTAAATAAAATACCAACTAAAGCAACAGGAATAGTACCAATAATTACCATCCAAGCTAATTTCTTGTAGCTATCTTCTTTAAATCCATTTTGAAAGTTTCCTTTAAATATATCAACTATGCTTGAGAAAAAAGCCTTTATCATTTCTACAATATCTTTATAGAAATGTCCAACTACAGCTATTAATGTTCCAAAGTGAAGTAAAACATCGAAAGCTAAATTAGCTTGCTCTACTCCGAGTAACTTTTGAATGAAAATTAAGTGAGCAGAGCTACTGATTGGCAAAAATTCAGTTAGTCCTTGTACAATTCCTATCATTATTCCTTGTAAAATATCCATTAAAAGACTCCTTTTAGATTACTTAAACAAACAAGCACAAAGCCCATACAAGAACTTTTTAAAAAAATTAATCTAAATAAGTTAACCAGTTAAATTTATCTTCAGATTTCCCTTCAACAATATTAAAGAACTCTTCTTGAATTTTTTCAGCTATTGGACCTCTTTTTCCTGTGCCAATTTTAATGCCATCAACAGATCTAATTGGAGTGATTTCTGCAGCTGTTCCAGTGAAAAACAGTTCATCAGCTAAATAAAGCATTTCTCTTGGAATTTTATCTTCTTTAACAGAATACCCCAAATCACTAGTTAAATTAATAACTGAATCTCTGGTTATACCTTTTAAAATAGCTGAAGAAAGAGAGGGAGTGAAAATTTCACCATCTTTTATTAAAAATATATTTTCTCCACTACCTTCACCAACATAACCTTCTATATCAAGCATTATACCTTCATCATAATTATTTTCAATAGCTTCAAGCTTAGCTAATTGTGCGTTCATGTAATTTGCACCAGCTTTTGACATACTTGGTAAAGTATTAGGAGCCATTCTTCTCCAAGATGAAACACCAACATCAACACCTTTTTCAAGAGCATCTTCTCCAAGATATTTCCCCCAACTCCAAACAGCTATAGCTGTATCAATTGGAGAGGAAGAAGGGTTAACTCCTAATGCACCATAGCCCCTATAAGTAATTGGTCGTATATAACACTCTTTTAAACCACTGATAGCTATGGTTTCTTTAATAGCTTCACATATTTCTGATTGTGAGTATGGAATCTCCATTTTATAGATTTTTCCAGATTCAAATAAACGTTTAACATGTTCTTTCAATCTAAAAATAGCTGCTTTCCCATTAATCTCATAACATCTTATTCCTTCAAAAACACTTGAACCATAGTGTACAACATGAGATAGAACATGAATATTAGCTTCTTTCCAATCTACAAATTTTCCATTCAACCATATTTTTCCAGTTTCATCCCATGCCATAATATCATCTCGTTTTTATAAGAACTCCATATAACTTTTTTTTATATATTCTAGTTATTCATAATTTATTGCTTACTCAAATAGCTAATAATAACTAATAAAAGCTAATAATAATCCATATAATATTTTAATTAACTTATTTAAACTATAAAATCAAATTCATTCTTATATTAAAAATAATTAAATGTTGATTATTTTTTTAAAAAATAAATTTTTAATTTTTAGCTATTGAATAAATAATAATAGTTTTAGTTTTTTTATTTGAAAAAAAACTTTGTTAATAAGTTTTAATTCTAGATTATAATTTATTTATTAATAATCATTATGTAATATGAATTTATAATTATTTATAATTTTAATTTATTTTATACTTTTTATCATATTTGATCATTAAAATTAAGAAAGGTTTTAGAAACTTTTTCTGTATCAAAAATTCACATATCAAAAAAAATATTTTGTGTGATGTATTACTTATTTTAAATGTTTTTTCACGAAAAGAGAAGATAAAAAGTAAAAATTTAATAATTTTATTAGAAGGTAATAAATTTATTGTTTTCATATTGTAAAATCATTTTCTAATAGTAAAATTACTTTAAATTTATAAAGTTATCATTATTTTGAAATATTAATATTTATTAGTGAAATTAGGATTTAATATATCTTAAATTTAAATATAGATTATTATAACGATTATAACATGAATCGTTGGCAATTTTCATTGGATAAAAACAATTTTTTAAACAATTCAAATGAGGATAATAATCCAAGTTCTAAAAAGTCAATTGATTTGCTAACTGAAGAAGATATTAAAGATAGTTTTGATAATAAAATTCACTGTGGATATGAGGTAATAAGGGATAATGAATTTAAATCTAAAGATTATTCCCTGGGAAGTAATCAAGATGGATTTAATAAGAATAATATTGATTTTAAAGATTTAAAAGATAAATTAAATAATACTGTTTATAATAATCCAGTATTAACTGATAATGCTATTAGACACATAAAAAAAACAATTGGGTCAAATTATGAAATTTTATGGGAAACTGGAAATAGAAGTAGGATAATTAGAAGAAAAGATGGTGAAAAATCATTTGTTTACTTGAGCAAGGCTTTGACCTCAAGAGCAGATAGAGGCAGAATAACCACTCAAATGATACATAATCATACTTCTGGCATACCATTGCCACATCCTGAAGATATGGTAAATTTGTTAAAATATAAAGTACATAATAGTGGTATTATTGGAAGTATGGATATTTAAATATGAAAAATTCATTTAAAACATAGGCACTAAACTTAATATTCAAAAAGATATGGTTAGAACAAATCCAATGTATATTGATCATTATGAGCCTTTTCTTGAAGAAGCTGCTATTCAGAATTATTTGTCTTGGTTGAAAGGAAAAGATAGGGAGGAGTATATTCGTTTAGAAGAGGAACAGAATCCTGTTCATTTTAAGGCTTTTCGTGCAGAATTTCCTGAATACTTTGAATAATAATTTTTTTTATAAAAAAGTTTTTATACTATTTCCTGTATTGAATCCATCTATTCAAAGGAATTAAAAGTAAGCTATTAGATGAATATACTACTGAAATAAGTTATTTGATTGTTATTTTGTAATTTTTATAGTTTTTTAAATACTCTTTAATTTGTTTTTATTGTTATTTTCTAAGGATTTTAATTAAAATACAAACACAATATTT
>WRMT01000064.1 GCA_009777005.1 Methanobrevibacter sp.
ATAAAAATTTAAAAAAAAAAAAAAAATTTATTTTAAAAAATTAAACAAATTCAAAAATAAAAAAAAACAAAATAAGCACTGTCCATTCTTCATTTTCCCGTGAAAATCTAGCACCCTAAATTATTAGTAAAATAAAATATTTTTAATCATTTATATTATTTAAATAGAATTTTAATATTTTAATTTATAATTATTAAAAAAATTTTAATCTTTAAAACTTTGAGGAAACTATGAAAGTATTAACAAATATTAAAGATTCTCCTAAAATTCCAACTGATTCTTCTCTTGATGTTATTTTAGGAGGAGGAATTGAAAAACGTAATATAACTCAATTTTATGGACCTCCTGGTTCTGGTAAAACAAATATTACTTTAAAATTAGCAGTTCAAGTAGCTAAAGATGGAAAAAAAGTAGCTTATATTGACACCGAGGGTGGCTTGTCAATTGATAGAATAAAACAAATAGCTGCTGCTGATTTTGATAAAGTAGCTAATAACATTGTTGTTTTTGAACCTAGCTCATTTAAAGAACAAGGAGATGATTTAAAAACAATTGAATCTTGGCTTAAATCTAGTGGTGAAAAAATTGATTTGATAATTTTAGATTCTGCAGTAGCTCTTTACAGACTAAATGATAAAAATTCTTCAACTCTCAATAAAGAGCTTGGACAACAAATGGGACTTTTATCAAGATTATCTAGGAAATATAACCTAGCTATTGTCATAACCAACCAAATTTACGCTGGTTTTGATGGTGAAGGAACAGAAAATGTCATGCCTGTTGGTGGAACAATCTTAAAGTATTGGAGTAAAGCTATATTAGAACTTAAAAAATCAGATATTCTTTCTCAAAGATTAGCTACTTTAAAAAGACATAGAAGTATGCCAGAAGGAAAAAGTACTAAATTTCTCATTACAAATGATGGAATTAAATAAGTGATATTTGCATGCTTTTACACTTTTCATGAATTATTTTAATTTTAATATTTTTTATATTAATTTTTAATTTTTAACTTCACTTTTATCCTAAATTTTTTTTCAAATGATTAGATTTATTAACAACTTTTAATAAAACTCTATTAGACTTTACTTATTATACTATTTTGTTAAATGAATGTTTTTGAATATAAATAATTATTTAAAACCAATACATTTTAATTGGTCTGTTTAATTTAAATAATTGATTTTAAATCAATAGTCTTAATTTCCGATTGATAAATATATTGTGATATTATGATCCTCCCTAAAAAACATGCTAAATCTGCAAAAATACCTCCTAAAGGATTTAAAACAGCTAATGAATTTTTTGAACATGTGTTCAATGATAAAGAAATGATTTGGATGGGTCAAAATACTAATCATCTTCATGACGAAAATGAAATAACTGATGCTATGGTAAGTTGCCTTAAAAGTAAAGAATACTGCAAATATCCTCCTCCAGAAGGGTTTCCAGAACTTAAAAAATTAATTCTTGAAGATTTAGATCTTGAAGATTTAGATGTTTTAATAACAGCTGGAGGAACAGAATCATTGTATCTTTGTATCAGTGATATTTTAAAGCCAGAAGATAATGTTATAACCTGTGATCCTGGTTATTTAATCATTGATGATTTTGCAAGAAGATTTTCAAATGAGGTAATATCAGTTCCTATTTATAGTAGTGAAAATGATTATAAACTAACTCCAGATCTTGTAAAGGAATATATGAATGAAAATACAAAAATCATTGTTTTAATTGATCCTTTAAATCCATTAGGCTCAGGTTACACAGAAGAAGAAATGAAAGAGTTTGCAAAAATAGCTACTGAAAATGATATTTATCTTTTGCATGATATAACTTATAGAGACTTTGCAGAAGAGCATTTTTTAGCTGCAAAATATGCTCCTAATCATTCAATAACTATTTACAGCTTTTCTAAAGTATTTGGAATGGCAGGAATGAGGATTGGTTCAATCATTGGAACATCTAAACAAATCAATTCTGTAAGAGGTGTCTTAATTAATGATTTGGGAACTAATGTAATATCTCAAGCAGGAGCTATAGCTGCATTAAAGACAAAAAAAGATTGGATTGAACATGTCATAACAACTACAAGAAACAATCAAAAAATAATTAAAGAAGCTGTTGATGAAATTGAAGGAATTTTTATTCCTGTTTATCCTTCTAATGCAAATATGTTAGCTATTGACTTAAAGGGAGTAGGTATTGATCCTAAAGTTATGGCTGACCATCTTCTTGAGAAAAAAATATTTACAAGACAAGGTACTTATACAAGCAATAGATTTGGAGAAAATTACTTGAGAGTAAGTTTTTCAATTCCAGATTATCAGGTTGAAATCTTTGCTGATGAGTTTAAAAAAGCTGTTGAGTTTTTAAAAGAATAAATTCAATTAATATTTCTAAATAAAACCTTAGCTATTTTTTTTTAACTTATTTTATTTTTTATTGTTTTGTTTTAATTGTTTTGTGTTTTTTTTATTGTTTTGTGTTTTTTTAATTGTTTTGTGTTTTTTTTATTGTTTTGTTTTGTGTTAATTGTTTTGTGTTTTTTTTATTGTTTTGTTTTGTGTTAATTGTTTTGTGTTTTTTTTATTGTTTTGTTTTGTGTTAATTGTTTTGTGTTTTTTTTATTGTTTTGTTTTGTGTTAATTGTTTCATATATTTCAAATAGCTTTCTATGACTTTAATAGTTATGATAATTTTTTTTTATTTTATTTTCAAAATTTCCTTTAAAAACTATTTTTAATAGCTATTAACCATTATAAGATTTTATAAGTAATGTTTCATCTTAATATTGTGTTAAATATCTTTATTTCTCTTTTATCACATACAACTATTTTTTTTTATTTATATGTTTTTTCTTATTAAGATTTTCAAGAATTTATAATTTAGCTAATGATAATATTAACTAAGTTATAATGATAATCATCATATGATAATTTTAATAATTTTAAAGATATTTTTAATTAATTTAGTAAAAATAGTCAATTTAAAAAATAATCTCAAACTAAAAGTTTATATGCTTTTAAAACTAAGTAATAACGTTATTTAATATTCTTAAGTACGAAAATCTAATATTGAATTTTAAGCTAATTTAAGATATTTTTTTATATTCCTAATTAGCTAATATTTATCATTCAATTATCTGGTTAAAATAGCTATAGTCATCTGACATAATAGCTATATCCTAATAAAAATTTGAAAACTTATATTTTTCATAATTGATAAAAATCACACTTAAGAAAATTGAATAAAAAATTCATAATTTAATATAAATATTTTAAATTCAATATAAAGATTTAATTTAATATGAAAATTTTAATAATGCATATTTATGATTAACATATTTTCAAATAAAATATATATAAAAATGATTTGTTTAATATAATTTTTTTATATTCTAAAGAATCATTTTATTAGGCATTTATATAAGACTTGAATATTTGATAAATAGTTATATAAAAATTGAATATTTAATAAACAATTATATAATAATTAAATATTCCTATCTTTTAATTACTAGATAATTGATTAATAAAGAGGATATAATGGTCAAAACAAAAAAATTGATAATATTTTTTATGTTGCTTTCTTGCTTTTTCATACTTCTCAGTACTGTTTCAGCAGCTGATTTTCGTGTAAAAGAAAAAACATCTCATGATGATATTACAAATTGGATGAAAACTGCGAAAAGTGGAGATAGTCTAATTTTCACTAGTTCAAACTATAATTTGACTGATATGGTTATTATAGACAAAGATATTACTGTAAAAAGTAATAAAAATACAAAGATTGCTTATAACAAAAATAAGACTATGTTTTATATAATAGCTAATAGAGTCACATTTTCTAGTTTGACTTTAAATCATAATGGTCAGGGAAGTAATGAAAGTAAGTTTGCTGTAGTATCTGCTGCAAAAGATACAGCTAAAAGAATAAATTTTAATAAAGTTACTATAAACGCAAAAAAGAGCTATGTTTCAGGCATTGACATTCCACTTTGGAATGGAAGTGTTTCTAATTCTAGAATTAACATTAAAGGTATTTGGGGACATGGTGTAAGTTCCGAACAGTGGAATGGTAACGTTGCAAAAAGTTATGTAACTACCTCTGGTAAATCGTCAGTATCTCTTAGCTCAGTTTACTGGTCTGGTAAAGTATCTGGCTCTAGAATTTATAATACTGCTCCTTATGATGTTGGAGGGGTTCCATCAGGTATTATATTTGTATATGGAAAAGGCACTATATCTAAATCTATAATTAGAGTTCCTAATGGAAATGCTCTTAGATTGGATAAAAACATAAAAGTCACTGGTTGTTCTCTTCAATCTAGAAAAGGACACCCTAAGCATTACAAATTCCTACCAGATTTATCTATAAATAGTAAGGATATAAAAAGATCTAAAACCACTTATTCAGTAAAAGTGACTAATAATTATTATGGGTCTTCTAATGCATGTTACTTAGGAATTAAAATTGGTAGCTATGTTAAAACAACTAAAGTTAAGGCATTAGCTTTTGGTCAGTCTACTAATGTTAAAGTGACTCTACCTTCTAAATATATAAATAAAAAATACACTAAAAATGTTAAAGTAGATTATTATAATAAAATTAAAGAACAAACTAAAGATAATAATATTTTTAAATTTAATTAGTTTGATTAATCTAAAAATAAATTTTTTTTTAATTTTACTAAAGTTTGATTAATCTACAAATAAATATTTTTTTTTTTTTTTTCTTTATTTTTTCCCTCTTCTGTTTTAAGCAATTCAGCTTAACTATTTTCTTTTCAAATATTTTGACTTGTTTTGTAAATTATTTACATAAAGTTTTCTTATCTTCTGAATATGATTCTTAAATCTTTTTTTTGAATGTGTGGGCAATATTTAAAATCTGCTGCTAAGTTGCTTTTCTATTTATCCATGGTTCATTACTAAATAGCTTATCAATGAAACAAAAAAAATTTACTTGAAACTAGTGGACTTAATCATATTTTTCTAAGTGCTTTTGAAGATGTTTTAATCGGTAGTTAACAAATTTTTTTAGATAACCACACCAATTGTACCCAGTTATCACTTTTTTTTTATCATAAAATGGAAAATTAAGATAAAAATGTTTAAATCTTTTTATTTCAATCTAAAAAAATATAAATTTTATCTTTTTTTTAATTAAAAAGCTATTTTTCTTTTTTGATGATATTACAACCGATTTCTTTATCTTTAAATGCAATTACTCCTTTTATGATTTTTTTATTTTTGTATTGTCTTGTGTATTCTTTTTCTTCTATTTGTTCTAATCCTTCTTTTATCATATAATCTATAGATTTTACTTTACTTTGTTTAAAGTCTATGACGATAACATATTCTCCTTCTTCTATAACTAAGTCTGTACTACCTTTATAGCTATGAACTTCAGAGTGAACATGCAATCTGGAGGTGTAGAGAAGTTTGAATATTAATGCGTGGTAGTATTTTTCATCATCCCCTCTTAGCTCATAGGGTATAGGTGAAAGGTAGTCACCTATTGTTTCTATAATCTTTTCACAATTTCCTTCAATTGTGTATTTCAAAAGTTTATCAGCATATTCCATAAAGTCATAACTAGATATTTTTGAGTATTGATTTATTAAGTTTTCAAAAAGTGCTGATTCAACTTCACAATTAGGAATTCTCAGATTATAGAATTTAGAGCTTCCAATAGTTTCAGTACTATTAATAGTAAGGTATCCTGTTTGAAATAGAAGTACTTCGTCTTTAATGTTTTTTAATGTAGGATTTTCAAGCTCACTATCAAGAATCTTACTTGGTTCAGCAATAGCTTTAATTGTATATTCACTCATAGGAAAATCAGTTAAAACAGTAGGAGTGCCTGTGTTAAACCAATTTTTAGAAAATTTCCCATGTCTTAAACAAAGCAAAGTAGAATAAGGATTGTAAACTTTTTCTATTCCATTCCAACTATAACCATTATAATAAGATTTAATTTGATTCACAGTTTCATCATAACTTTTTTTAGTTTTATTAGCTACTTTTTCAATGTGTTTTTGGAAGTTATTCTCAAGTTCTTCTTGGGAGTAACCACAGATAGAATTATATTCGTTAATTAATGTTAAATCATCAAGATTGTTCAATTTTGAAAATACGGATACATGAACAATTTTAGATATTCCTGTAAGGAAAATAAACTTAATATATTCATCATTTACTTTTAAAACTTCATAAAAACTTCCTAACTTGTCCTGAATATTTTCTAAATTTTTGTTTTGAAGGTTAGAAATAATGGGCTTATCATACTCATCGATTAAAATTACAACTTTTTTATTTGTTTTATTATAAATTTCAGTAATTAAGTCTGTGAATTTCCCTTCTATTGTTTTACTGTAAATTTTCACTTGAAACTCTCTAGCTAATCTGGCAATCCTATCATCAATTCCATCTTCTAATGCTTTTAAAGTCTTATAGTCTCCTCCCCCGAAATCTAAAACTATTACTGGATATTTATCTTCCCAATTCCATTTATTATAAATATATAATTCTTTAAATAGTTTTTTGTTTCCTTTAAATAGTTCTTTTAGTGTACTAACTAGCAATGATTTTCCAAATCTTCGAGGTCTTGATAAAAAATATGATTTTCCTTCAGTAGCTAGTTTATGTATATATTGTGTTTTATCAACATAGACATAATTTTTTTCACGTATTTCACTAAATGTTTGTATTCCAATAGGTAATAGCTTTTCCATTAGTTTTCACCTCCTTTTATTTTTTTTTCACTATTTATATTAAGTTTTTAATATTTGGCACATTTTATTAATTTTTAGATTAATTTTTTTTATTTTTTAGTTTTATTTTATTAATTTATTTATTTTTGATAAATTTCATAAATTTGCCTATAAACACATTAATTTAACGCGACGAATATTTATTTATCCTTTAAATAGTAATATTCTCCTTCTTGTTTCTGCTCTCTATCCAAATAGCTATCTAACTTATTTACTCTTGGTCTTTTTGTTTCCTTATCCCTTCTAAATGTAATATTCAAGTCTTTTAGAAATTTATTCATAGAATCTCTTAAATCAGTTGGTTTAGTAGCTATTCCATTTAAACCAGGTTCACCATAAAATACCATAGCTCTATCAGAAATATAATCTATAAATACAATATCGTGGTCTATTATAAGGGAAGCTGCATTTTTATTTTCAATTATTTTTCTAATAGCTCTTCCAGCTATTAATCTTTGTTCAACATCTAAAAATGCAGTTGGTTCATCAAAAAGATATATTTCAGCTTCTTTTGAAAGAGTAGTAGCTATTGCTAATCTTTGAAGCTCTCCTCCACTTAACTCTTCAACTTCTTTATCTAATAGCTCTTCTAAAGAAAAAGGCTTCATAATTTCGCTTTTGAAAATATTTGATCCATAGCTAGGTGCATAGGTGTAAAGGAAGTCTTCAACTCTACCTTCAAAATTTGATACAATATATTGTGGCTTATAAGCTATTGTAACTTTTTCTTCAATTTTCCCCTCATCTGGTTTTTCTTCTTCAGCTAATATCTTTGCAAAACTTGTTTTTCCTATACCATTTGAACCAAAAGCTGTTACAATTTCACTATGAAATATTTCTCCCTTCTCTACCTCAAGTGAAAATCCTTCATATGATTTTTTTAAAGCGGTGTATGAACTAATAGCTTCTCCTTCATCTTCACTTTTTGGTGGGCGAACAATAAATTCAATAGCTTGTTTTCTAATTCTTATGTTTTCTTCTTTTAAAAAACCATTGATATATGCATTTATTCCTACTCTAACACCTTTCATTTGAGATACTACACCATAAGCACCAGCTTGACCATAAAGTATATGAACATAATCTGAAATTGCATCTAATGTAGCTAAATCATGTTCTATAACCATTACTGACTTTCCACTTTCAGCTAATGATTTAATTACTTTAACTGCATTTAATCTTTGTTTAACATCTAACCAAGATGTTGGTTCATCAAAATAATAAAAATCCCCATCTCGCAGTACTGATGCAGCTATAGATACTCTTTGAAGTTCTCCTCCACTGAGATTAGCTATTTCTCGTGATAAGATATTTTTCAAATCAAGGTTTTCCAAGATTTCATCAAATTTTCCTCTTTCATCAACACCTTTTAAAAGAGTTTCTACATTTCCTTTAACAAATTTTGGCAGCTGATCAACCATTTGTGGTTTGTGGATAACTTTTAGCTTCCCTTCAGATAAATTTTTAAAGTAATTTTGCATTTGTGATCCTTTAAAGTGGGTGATAACTTTTTCCCAGTGTTCCTCATCACTTTCATTGGTTTTATTTTTTTCTTCTTCCCAATTACCTAGGTTTGGTATTAATTCTCCTGAAAGGATTCTGATAATAGTAGATTTTCCAATACCATTTGGTCCAAGTATTCCTACTACAGAACCCTCATTTAAATTAGGAAGATGGAATAATTCAAACATATTTTGCCCATATCGGTGGATTGGATCTTCAAGAGCTTCTGGAATATTAATAACACTTATACTATTAAATGGGCATCGGTTAGTACAAATTCCACAACCAGAACATAATTCTTCAGATATCAATGGTTTTTTTGATTTTTCATCAATAACTATTGTATCTTCATCCATTCGAACTCCAGGGCAATATTCAATACATACGTAGTTACATTTCTTTGGTTGGCAGCGATTATGATCTAATATGGAAATTCTACTCAATTTATCACCATTTAATTAAAAATTCCTAGAATATCTTTTAAAATTTATTTTAATAATCATTATTTATCTTTTTATTTTATCTTTATAACAAATAATGTTTTCATAATGTTTAATTTATAATTTATTTTTATATTAATTAATAAGATTTGAAAGTTTTTTATTTATAATTTTATTTTTATATTAATTATTAAGATTTGAAAGTTTTTTTATTAATAAATTATTTAAATAAATAAAGGAATAGTTATTAAATTATAAATTCAAGGTTTTTAGTTTGAAATTTAACTTTCAAAATTCTTTAAATAATTTAATGTTTAATATAATATTGGTGCAATAATGAAACAAGTGATTATAGTTAGGAAAGATCTTAAAATGTCTAAGGGAAAAACAGCAGCTCAATGTTGTCATGGTTGTTTAGGGGCATTTAAAAAATCTGATTCAAATAAAATTAAAAAATGGGAAAATGAAGGAGAAAAAAAAGTTATTGTTAAAGTGAATAGCTTAGAAGAACTTTTTGAAATAAAAGAAATAGCTAAAAAAAATAATCTTACTAATTATATTGTAAAAGATGCTGGAAGAACTGAGCTACCCATCTCAACTATAACTTGTTTAGCTATAGGTCCTGATGAAGATAAAATTATTGATAAAGTGACTAAGGATTTGAAGTTGCTTAGCTAATTTCATCATTTTAATAAATAGTTATTTCAATTAAAATAATGATCATATGTTTTAGAAAATCTATTTTTTGATTAATCATATAATTGATAAAAATGTATATTTATACAAAGTTTTTGAAAATTCTCCTAAGATAAAATTAATATTAAAAAATGAAAATAGGGATTATATAGTAGCTAAGCCCTTTTTCATTAATCATATTCTTTCAAATAAACAAATTCATTTATATTGGTGATACCTCTGGCATTATTACAGATATCAAGATCAGAAGTAATAATGTCTAATTTTCCATCAATATTAAAAGTTAAATCATATGCATCGATAATTATTTCATCATCAGAAAATGTATTTTAACATTTGATAAACTTGTAAAAATATCATGATATTGGTTATCATAGGACCTAATGTGTAAATTAAGACTTTCAATGTAATTAACTTTTCTTTTACTTGAAATACTATTAAAATCTAATAGAAGGCTAAACAATATTTTGCATATGTGCTTCTTTTTTTCATTAGAGTAACTGAGGTTTTTATTTTCCCAGATTTTATTTATTGCAAGCAAATATTTTTCTAAAAAGTAATCTTTTTTAATTCGTTTTTGTTTATCGTGTTTTTCTTTGCATACTTATATTTAATTTCAAAATGTAAATTAAGATTTTATCCTGACTATAAGTCATTTTCCATTATTTATTTTGAATCAATATAACAATCAATTGACTAGGTTATATTGTAAATGTTCTATTGAATTTCATGATAAATATGTATTGGGTAACTATAAAAATAATGATTTAATAAATATTAATAAAATTGCTAATGATTAGCTATTTGGTGATATAATTATTGAATGGGTTGTTAAAATAGGTGGAAGTTTATTTCCAAAAAAAGCCATGGAACTTATAGATTCTTTAAAAGGCAGTAATTGCTTAATAATAAATGGCGGAGGGAACTTTGCAAATCTTATTCGTAAATATGATGAAAAGATAGGATTTTCAAATGATATTACTCATGAAGTAGCTATTGATTCCATGGACATAATAGCTAAGCTACTAAATGATAAATTTAATTTTACAGAAATTGTCTATGGCTTAGATGAAGCAAAAAAAATAGCTGATTCAAATAAGATTCCGATTCTTGCTTGTTCAAAAATATTAAAGGATTTAGATCCTTTTGAACATTCTTGGAATATTACTTCAGATTCAATAGCTGCATATATTTCAAACATGCTAGAAGCAAAACTTTTAATAGCAACAAATGTAGATGGTATATATACCCGAAAACCTACACTTCCTAAGTCAAATTTTATTGATGAAATTGATGCTAAAGAATTACTAAATTTTGATGAAACATCAGTTGATTTGTTCTTAGCTGAGCTAT
Organism: Methanobrevibacter sp.; assembly: GCA_009777005.1. GTDB lineage: Archaea > Methanobacteriota > Methanobacteria > Methanobacteriales > Methanobacteriaceae > Methanorudis. The sequence continues at coordinate 10,771 of WRMT01000064.1, forward strand.
TGCTCAAATTCGGGTCTAATTGTTTTGTTGTAAATGGAAACTATCCTGAAAGGGTCATGTCTATTATTAGCAACAATACTGACGTTTATAACTTTCAATACACTTATATTCGAGGTGATTAGATGAAAAAAGTAGAATGTAAATCCTGTAAACAAGAAATTCCATTAATTGATACTTATGTTAAATTTACATGTCCTGAATGTGATGAAACCATAGTTAGATGTGAAAAATGTCGTACTTTTGGTCATACTTACATCTGTGAATGTGGTTTTGAAGGACCATAAATTTTAACTTAAAAATGATTTGATTTAAAAAATCATTTAATTTAATCAATATTTAACTGTTAAATAGCTATTTTTTGAGATTTAACTTATTTAGTATTATTGTGTTTTATTTGAATAGCTGTTTTTTTGTTGTTTTATTATAATTTGTTATTTTAAAATAGCTATTTTATGAAATTTTTCTTATTTGTTATTTTAGGATTATTTGCTGAAAAAATATCTTATGAGATTTTTCTTATTTGTTGTTTTAGCTGTTTATTCGGATAGTTGTTTTTGTGAGGTTTTCTTTTATTTTCTATTTAAGTGTAATTTGCTGAAAACTATTTTTAAGATTTCGCATCACTACATTTTATAGATTAAACAATCAATTGTATGTTTTAAAAATTATATAATCTTTTATAAATTCAAAATCTATTTTTAATTAATATTAAATATTTAATATTTTTATTAAAGTTTTATATTTCATATTTAAACTTTTATATGTTATATTTAAATTTAATAGTTTATATCAAATTTTTATATTTAATTTTGTTTAAATTAATGTGGTATTGAAAAATTTATTTAGATTAGAAAAATTGTTTTAAAATAAATCAAAACCTTATATACTAATATTATGAATAGCTATGTACGTATTACAAATTCCTAAAAAGTAAAGTTATACAAAATTAAGAAAGAAAATGTTTTCATTTTAATCATAGCTAATAAATAATGAATTAGATTAATATCTAAATAATCATATTGAAATTGTATTAAAATATGATAAATTGAAAATTTTTTTTACAAGAAAGTATATATGCACCACAGTAGTATACTATATTGAAAATAAATAATAAATGAAATATTCTGGTTTTATGGAGGAAAAATAATGGGAGAAGTTTTAGCAACTGTAAAATTAATGCCTGATGGACCTGATGTTGACTTAGAGCAAATAAAAATCAATGCTCAAGATGCTGTTAATGAAAATGCTGAGTTTCAAAAAATTGATGAAGAACCAATAGCTTTTGGCTTAGTAGCCCTAAATGTCAAGTTTATTGTCAATGATGGTGAAGGTGGAACTGAAGCTATAGAAGAAAAACTAGCTCAAATTCCAGAAGTTAGTTCTATAGAAGTTACTGATGTAAGATTAATATAATTCTACTTCTAATACTTATTTTCATTGAAATAGATTATATATGGACAATAAGTATAAATAATATGATATTAATGTTTTTTTTATAAAAAAAATGAATTTGAAAATGTAAGTTAAAAAAGTAATAAAAAATTCATAAATTTTTAAATTTAAATTTTTTTAAAAAAAATTTTTATTTTTTAATTATTAATAATAAATTTTTATTATTTTTAAACTTTTATTATATA
>WRMT01000065.1 GCA_009777005.1 Methanobrevibacter sp.
AGAGATGTTACTAAACAATGATTTCATTTAAACATGTTATTCAGCAAAAACACTGCATACAAACAAAATTTTCATATCAGTAACATATTTGACACTGCCAAAAATTTTAAAAAAGAATTATATTTTAAATGTAGCTAATTGTTTTAAAAAATTTTTAAAAAGAATTTAATTTTAAAAGTAACTACTTATTTAAAAAAATTAAAAAGTAGCAAATCATATTAAAAAATTATAAAAAACAGCAAATTTAATTCAAATAGTTTCTAGTAAAATTTAATTTTCTATAGAGCTAAAATTTGCCTTTTTTTTTATACAGTTATTGAATCAAAGCCTTTAGTAGCTAATAAACTCATGAATGATCCACTAGGTTCCATAATAATGTTACCATTAGAATATTGGTCTAAAGCCGTTTGAATCATAGTATTTCTGGTTGCTTCATTGGTAGCTGCTCTTGAAAGAGCTCTAACTAGAGACATTACTGCTTGTCCTCTTGTCATAGAACCACCGTACATTTGATCATTTTCTCTTACTATGTCTGCAGCATTTAAACTTGTTGGTATTTTTGCAGCAGATATAACTGCATCTATTGCTTCTGTGTTTACTGCTACTATTGCATCTGATTTCATCCCAGTATTATATTCAACAATTTCTTGAGCATATTTCATGCCTTGTACAGTATCAGTATCCCATAGAGAATCGTGCAAAAGCATCATAGCTCCAGCACCTTGTGCTTGGGCATCTGGATGTGCTGATTGGGTTGGATGCCTCATTCCACCAGGATAAATTGGAGTGTAGTTAACTATACTTCCATTTTCAAGTTCCACCATAAATGCCATGTCCACAGCTCCCATACCTGGTCGTGATTCCGATTCATCAACAGCTAAAATAAGCACGGATTTATTTCCTTGAGCTAAATCTGGACCACTTAGAAACAAACCATAAATTAAAGCCCCTACTCCGATTAGTCCTACAATAATTATTCCCATTAGGAGTTTATTCTTTCTATCCATATTACCCTCCTCAAAATGATTTTAAAAACATTCAAAAGAACATAGCTTGAAGATATTTATCAGTTATATTAATGAACAATAGCTTTATCTTTATTAAATTGAGTAATCAATAGCTATACACTTATAAAATAGAATAAAGTATTATCTCTTTATTAAACTGAATAAAAAAATAATTATACTCATAAAATTGATAAAAAATAATTTATTCTTTTATAAAAAATCTTAAGTTTTTATCATTTGAAATAATATAATCTTTAAAATCTTGAATTTAATAAAAATGTTTTGAAAATTACATAATAATAACTATAAGAAATATATTATCCTTATTAACCTTATCAGTTTAAAATTAAATTTAGTAAAGTAAAATAAATAATATTTAGAAACTTAACCTTATCAGTTTAAAATTAAATTTAGTAAAGTAAAATAAATAATATTTAGAAACAATAGCTTGTTTAGAGAAATTTTCAAAAAAATATTTAATTAATAATTTTATTTTTATTACTGCTTTATTTTTAGTAAGCTATCTTAAAAAAACAGATATTTCAAAAAAAACTTACTATACACTTTTAAACAAAAAGCTTATTAGGATATGTTATATGCTATCATCTATATAACCTTTTCCATAAACAATTTTGGAGTGATAACCATATTTTCAAAATGATAATATGAGAGGGTTACAAAACTCTTTTTTAATGAGGAAAATGAAAATTTTAAATTTATCATTAAATAATCTCTTGATATAATTCGATTTTTTTTAAAAAATTTTCATTTCATTTTATATAGTGGCTGAACAAAAATAAGTTTGATAATATCAATATGAAAAAAAGCATTTATGATTAAATTTACTATTAACAAGGAAAAATACAAGTTTAAAATCAATTATAAGTAAAAAATAAAAAAAATATTAAAATTATAAATCATGAAGCAAATATAATTTAATAATGATAAATATTGCTATTGGTCTTGGAAAAAATAAAAAAGTTTTATTAGCTATTGAAGAAGCTTCAAAAAATGAAAATTTACATATAAAAATAGCTAAAAATGATGAAGAACTATTAAAAGCTGTAAAAGATAGAAATATTCATGCTGTTATTCGAGGTTCATTAAAATCATCCATTATTAAAGATTTAAAAGAATTAAACAATTTGGAAGCTCAAGAATCTGAGGGTCTTGATTCATCTTCCAATAATTTTAAATCTATTAACCGAGCAAGCTATATAAAAAAAGACAAAAAAGAATTTTTGCTTGCTCCTGTTGGAATCGATGAAGGTGAAACCATTGAACAAAAGGTGGAAATAGCTATTCAAAGCTTTGAATTTATTAAAAAATGTGGTAAAGTTCCAAAAATAGCTATTTTAGCTGGTGGGAGAAAAGAAGACTTTGGAAGAAATAAAAAAATTGATAAAACATTGCAAGATAGTGAAAAATTAACAGATCTATTGGAGAGAGAAATTGAAAAAATAAGGTTTAATAACTATTCAAATAGCTATTTAAAAGAAAAAATAGATTTTAACAATGAATATTCCATAAAAAACTATTACATTCTCATAGAAAAAGCAGTAGCTGAGGGTAATAATATAATAATTGCTCCAGATGGAATTTCAGGGAATTTAATATTCAGAACCCTAGTTTTATTAAATTCTTACAATAGCTATGGAGCAATTGCCTTAGGATTTAATAAAGTATTTATTGATACTAGTCGTGAGCAAAGTAAAGATGGGTACTTGAGAGCCTTGAAATTAGCTTATAAATTAGCTAATAACCAAAAAATTATTAATTAAAGTAAATGAAAAATAAAATTTATACATACTTCAAAAAAAAATTAAGACAAAATAGAATATATAATAAAGACTATAGCAATAACAAAAAAAATTAAGACAAAATAAACATTTTATTATTAAATAAAACTTAATTAAAATAAGTATAAATTTAAAAATATTAAAATACAATATACTCATAAGATATTAATAATTAATTATCTTTTAAAATAATACTATTATTAAAATTTATAAAATTAAACATTTTTCAGACTTTATTATCAAATCGAAATATATTAGAGTATTTTCAAAAAGTTTTAATGGGAATTAGTATTATGGAGAATTAATATAGTTTTAATGGAAAATTAATATAATATTACATTTAATGTAATACTATTTAATGTAATTAAAGAATTATATTTAATGTGATAATACTGTAAAGAATTATATTTAATGTGATAATACTGTAAAGAATTATATTAATGTAATAATACTGTAAAGAATTATATTTAATGTAATACTATTTAATGTAATTAATGAATTATATTTAATGTGATAATACTGTAAAGAATTATATTTAATGTAATACTTTTTAATGTAATAATATCTGTAAAAATTATAATATAGCTGTAAAAAAAGTTATAAGGGATAAATATGGAACTGATGAAACCAATATATCAACTTTACGAATGGCATATTTCACGAAAATTAAATCCAGAGGGAATGCCTAAACATATAGCTATTATCATGGATGGAAACCGTAGATATTCAAAAATTCAAGGAAACATCAATGTTATTAAAGGTCATGAAATTGGAGTAGATACTTTAGAAAAAGTACTAGATTGGAGTATTGACCTTGGAATTGAAATTGTTACTGCATATGCCTTTTCAACAGAAAATTTTAATCGCCCTCAAAAAGAAGTTGAAGGTTTAATGAATTTATTTGTAAAAAACTTTAAAAGAATTGTTGAGCATGAAAAAATTCATAAAAATGAAGTAAAAGTTAAAGTGGTAGGTAAACTAGAGCTTTTACCTGAAAATGTTAGAGAAGCTATTGATGAAGCCGAAGAATCAACCAAACATTACACTAAAAAATTATTTAACTTAGCTATTGGATATGATGGACGATTAGAAATAATTGATGCAATAAAAAAAATAGTAAAAGAAATTGAATCAGGAAAAATTAGTGAAGATGACATTGATGAAGATTTAGTAAATAAAAATTTATATACTGCAGGGTTAGAAGATCCTAATCTTATAATAAGAACAAGTGGTGAAGAAAGGCTTAGTGGATTCCTTTTATGGCAATCTTCATATTCAGAACTTTATTTTTGTGATAGTTTATGGCCAGAACTACGAAAAATTGATTTTCTAAGAGCTATGCGTTCATATCAAGAAAGAGAAAGACGTTTTGGAATTTAAACTTAGCTACATTAAATAAGGCAGTTTTGAGCTACATTATTTACAGATAAAAATAAAAAGAGAGAGAGGAAAAAAAGTTTAAAATAAAATTACCATATGAAAAACCAAAAAAAAGCTTAAGATAAAATTACCCTGTGCAAAACAAAAAAAGCACTTTAGAATTAAATTTACACGCACAAAAGCAAATATTTTAAATAATATCAACAATTGTTAAAAAATAGTGGTAGGTAAAATGATCGATACACATTGCCATATAGATTTTAAACCATTTAATAAGGATAGAGAAGAAGTATTAAAACGAACAAAAGAAAAATTGACTGCTATAGTAAACTCTGGAACAAGTTACAAAGGAAATCAAGGAGTTTTAAAATTAGCTAAAGAAAATTCTAATTTTTTATATCCTAGCTTTGGTTTCCATCCAGTGAGTTCAGGACAAAGTAGTAAAAAAGACATTGAAATAGCTATGGACCATATGGTTAAGCATTTAGATGATATTGTAGGCATTGGTGAAGTTGGAATGGATTATTTCCATGTTAAAGATAAAAAAAAAAGAGAAAAACAAGGAAAAATATTTGAATCTTTTGCAGAATTAGCTAATGAACATGAAGTTCCATTAATTATTCATGGAAGAGATTGTGAAAAGAAAGCATATAATATAATAAAGAAGTTTAATTCCATTCCAGAAGTTATTTTCCACTGTTATAGTGGAAGTTTGAAAACAGCTAATAAACTTGTAGATGAAGGTTATTATCTATCTTTTTCAACTATGATTTCTTATTCTAAGCATCACCAAGAATTAGCTAAAGATATTCCTTTAGAAAATATATTAACTGAAACCGATAGTCCTTATCTTGCTCCAAAAAGAGGAGAAAGAAATGAACCAATTAATGTAGCTAAAGTTATAGAAATAATAGCTAAAATAAATGAAGAAAAAGTAGAGGTAATTGATAAAATTACAGAAAAAAATGCTAAAAAAGTTTTTAATATTTAATAATCAAGAAGTTCAGCTATTTTCTTATTTTGCTGGAAGTTAACCTCTTAATATTAGCTATTTTCTTATTTTGCTGAAATAAATCTCTTAATATTAGCTATTTTCTTATTTTGCTGAAATAAATCTCTTAATATTAGCTATTTTCTTATTTTACTGGAAGCAAACCTCTTTCTTTAAATATTTCTTTAGCTGCTCTTATACCATTTATAGCTGCTGGAAATCCTGCATAAGCAGACATTTGCATAATAACTTCAACAATTTCTTTAGGAGTGTTTTCAACATTTAATGCTGCATTAATATGGTCTTTTAGCTGGGGTTCTGCATTTCCTAAAGCAGTTAAAGCAGCGACAGTAGCTAATTCCCTTGTTTTCAAATCTAATCCTTCTCTTGTGTATATCTCAGAGTAAGGAAATTCGACTACAAATCTTCCTAAATCAGGAGCAATATCCTCTAATTCTTTAAAAACTTCTTGAATCTTATTTTTATTAGTTATTTTAAGTATTTCCATTCCTTTTTCATATCTATCAATCATATAATCACCAATATTTCATCATGTTAGTTATTAAAAAACTATAAAATTAAAAAATTATTAAAAATATTAAATTTAATCTTTAAAAATATTTATTTAAATATTTCTTTTTTATTAAAAAATTTTCTAATTATTTCAAACTATTTTTATTAATATTTATTTAGAAATTAATAATATACAAAATTAATTTTTTTTACTATATCTGGGTGAAATAATTATTTTTGTCCATGGTTATACATAGTAAAAAGGAAAATGTTTAAAAAATTCATTGTAAAAAAAGAAAATGTTTAAAAAAGTTTAATAAAAAAATTTTAATAAAGATTTTTTGTAAATATTTATTAATGTTAATGAACTCACAATTATTAATATCATCTATATTAAAAAATATTTTTTTTGTTATAAAAAATTAAACAGTAACAATTATTATTATTATTATTTTAAAATAATTTATACTTTAATTATTTTAATTATAATTACAATTATTATTTTTGATTTTATTTTGGTGTTTTTTATGAAACCTTATGTTATATTAAGTGCAGCTATGACTTTAGATGGAAAAATAGCTACTAAAACAGGAAGTTCAGAAATATCTGGTAAGGAAGATCTTGAAAGAGTTCACAAACTTAGAAAAGATGTTGATGGGATAATGGTTGGGATAAACACAGTAATAGCAGATGATCCGAGATTAACCATTCATAAAATACCTTCAAAGAAAGAAAACAACCCTACCCGTATTGTAGTTGATAGTAAAGCAAGAATTCCCATAAATTCAAGAATATTAAATGATGATGCAAGTACAATAATAGCTATTTCCAATAGTGCGAAAAATGAAGTCAAATCATTGGAAAATTGCAAAAATCTTGAAAAAATAGCTAATTTATTTTATTCTGGTAATGAACAAGTTGATTTAAAAGATTTGATGAATTATTTATATGAAAATGGGATTGAAACACTAATGTTAGAAGGTGGGTCAACTTTAAACTTTTCTATGATTAAAGAAGGATTAATTGATGAAATAAAAATAGCTATTGCTCCAATGATTGTTGGAGGAAAATCAGCTAAAACTTTATTTGATGGAGATGGTTTTGATTATATGGGTGAAGCTATTAAGTTAAATCTTGAAAATAGCTTTTGCTTAGGTAAAGATTTAATACTGGAGTATAAAGTTAATTACAAAGAATAGTATTAAAAAAAATAGCTATTAAATAATAAAACAACAATAACCATAACCATTAAATTAAAAAAATTCTTTAATTCATGAATAAATCCGTTATTATATTTTTATAGTGTTTTGCAAAGTTAATTATTTTATTATTACAAATTGTTGGAATTTTTAAAGTTTATATATTAAGATGGAATAATTAATAAAAAAATTATATTTTATTTATTTTAAAAAATTTTTTATTTATAAAAATTTGAAAAATCTATGATTTTCTTTATTTTTAGTAAAAACATCATGAAAACTTTTAAAATTTAAATTAAATAATAAATTATATTTTATTTGAGATAATTTATTTTATCCTGTTAGAAAATCTATGATTTTCATTATTTTATATTTTAAAATGATTTTAGATGGGGAATATTTTTTAAATAATATTTTTAGTGATTTTTAAGGAGGGATATTTTTTAAATAATATTTTCAATAAATTTTAAGGATATATATTTTTCTAAAAAATTTATTTAAAATCTAAATTTTAATAAAAATAAATTTACAAAAGACTATAATTATGATTTTAATTTTAAAATTGTTTATTTTTCAATTTTGATTTTGTTTGTCTAATTGAATATTCTGTATTTTCTTTATTTAAATAATTTAATTCTTTAATGATAAATTTTAATATAACATTCATGGTTTTTTTTAAATTTATTTGAATTTTATTGAACATGATATTTTTTAAATAAATTTAATTTGTTTAAAGTTATTTTAATAGAATTCTTTTTAATAATATAAATTTTCACAAATAGACCGTTATTTAATTGTGGATTTAATTTTAGAAAACTTTATAACCTATTAAAATATAATATCCTCAATCTGCTGTATAAAATCCTTCACTAACTGTGAAAATATTTGATAAATATTGAACAATTCAATGAAATCATGGAGAATATATGGTGGAAATCTGAGGTGGAATAATCACGGTGAAAATTAAAACATTGCTTTTAGCATTATGCATTTTACTGGTTACTGTTAGTGCAAGTTATGCTTGTAATGTAAATGATAATAACATGGAATCAAACTCTAAAAACTCTGAAAAAGTATGCTACATTGATAACTCTTCAAAAAACATAGAAATATCTCCTAAAAATAATACAAAAATTTTAGCTGCTGGTGATATTGAAAGACCAGTGGAACTTTCTCAAAATGATATAATAGATATATCCAAAAGTGTAGATGAGTTTATTTCAAAAAATGGAAAATTACCTAGTTATGTTGTGATTTTTGATTATAAACTTTCAATCCCAGAATTTACATATTTATTAGCGAAAACTGTTGAATACAAGTATGAAAAAAACAACGATTCAATCACGGTTAAATATAGTGTAAAAAACCCTGCAAAACCTACAGGAGTAGATATTAAAGGAAGAATTTCCAAAAATGATTACTATGATTATGCACAAAGAGTAGCTAACTTCATTAGCTCAAAAAATGTTGCTCCTAACTATGTTTCAACACCATTAGGAAATATGCAATACCAAACAGCAATACATAGTTTTATAAAAATACTTGAAAAAAAGAATTTGCCTAATTCTTTATCAATTAATATCAAAAAAAATAGTACAATAAATAAATTCCTACCAAAATATTCAAGAGCTGTTTCCAAATCAACTAAACCTATTACTGAAAAATATAATGGAGAATCCTTAGAACAATATCTAAAACAAAGTAAAAATTGCCAAGTAAATGATAAAACTATAAAATCATTAGCTATTTCTTTAACAAATAAATATACTACTAATTATCAAAAAGCAGAAGCTATTTTTAACTATGTTAATAAGTTCAGATATGTTTTCTATTATAACACTAAGCATGGTGCTAAAAACACAATCTCTAAAAAAGGAGGAAATTGTGTAGACAAATCACATTTAGTAATAGCTTTAAGTCGTTCAATTAATATACCTGCTAGATATGTTCATGGAACTTGTAATTTCATTAGTGGAAATACATATGGACATGTATGGACACAAATACTTGTAGATAATAATTGGATAGTTGCAGACCCAACCCATTCCCAATTAAATAAATTCGGAATAATCAATAATTGGGATACTGGATCTTATACATTAAAAGGAATTTATCATGAAATAAAATTTTAATTTTAACTTATTTTTTATAATTTAACTTTACAATTCTTTTTAATTTTAGCTTATTTTTTTTTAATTTAACTTTATAGTTCTTTTTAAAATTTTAGCTTATTTTTTTTAATTTAACTTTATAGTTCTTTTTAATTTTAGCTTTACAGTTCTTTTTAACCTTTAACTTATTTTTTTTAATTATAGTCCTGAAGGGGAAAATTGTAATTAATGATTTTACTTTAAAATATAATTAATTGTAAATAGGGCAAATTACCAAATTTTTTTAATATTTATAAAAATTTTTTATTTTTTAGGTTTTAAAATGAAGTTTTTAATATTTATAAAAATTTTTTATTTTTATAGGTTTTAAAATGAAGTTTTTAATATTTATAAAAATTTTTTATTTTTAATAATCTTTATAATCCTTTTAAATTTAATTTAAAAGATTTTTAACATTATTCATGAAAATTTTATTTGTTATATACATTTAGTAAAATACTATAAATATGAAAGAATTTGAATTTTTAATGAAGTACCATAAAGTATATATTATTTAAGCAAAATAGACATTAACTCCACTTAATAATTTTAACATCCAATGTTTTTGGTTGAAATTGTTTAGGTGAAATATTTGGAGGTATAAAATTTTAAATAAATTAGAAATGTTATTTGCATTTATAATTATCCTCATAATTGCAAGTAGTGGAACTATATTTGCAAGTAACATAAATGGAACTGCTGAAAATCTTTTTACTAAAGATATCTACGATTCTACTGTAAACTCATTTCAAAACAATGATAATTCGATTGATTATATCAATCAAGTGAATAATTCAATTAATAATACAGAATTTACAGAGGATTATAATGATTCTAACGAACCAGTGATAAAAAATACTGATGAAAATTCGGCTAATAAGAGAGATGACAGCCCTAGTGAAAAAACACAAAATGAAATTATTGGTAATAAAGCAAATACAAATGTTGTAGTGAGTAACACTATAACTGAAAACAAGACTGTGGATATATTATCTACAAACGCCGTAGCTAATTTAATAGCTACAAGTAATCAAAATTTAAATTATTTAAGTAGTGGCATATTTGCTGCAGGTGATGGTAGCTCTTTATTTAATAAAAGTTCTATCTTAAATGCAGCTACTACTGTGAAAAAATATGTTGAACAAAATGGTAAACTACCAAATTATGTTACAATAGCTAGTCAGCAAGTGTCAATGAGTGATTTTTTATATATATTCGCAAAATCTATTGTGAATGTAGATAAAAAAGTAAATTCAGACATAGTTTGGAAAGATGTGAAGGACCCAAGTAAGCCAAGTGGAGATACCATAACTAGTAATCTTAACAAAAATGGTTATCTTACTTTAGCTCAAAATGTTGTAAATTTCATAGATAAAAATGGTCAAGCACCAAACTATGGATCTACATCACTTGGAAAAGTTCAATTCCAAACAATGATTTATGCATTTGCAAGGATACTTGATTTTACAAAAAGCAATGGTGTTTTACCAAATTATGTCACACTAAATACAAAAAGTCCAGCGAATTTAAATAAAATAATTCCTAAATATGAAAGCAATGTTGAAAGTAAAAATTTTACTGGATCTACAAATATAAGTTTAGCTGCATTGAAAGATGCTGGAGCTAGAGTTGAAGCATATTATAATACTAATAAATATTTACCTATGTATGTTACAATCTCTGGAAAACAGTATTCTATGCCTGAATTCTTATTTTTAGCATCCACTGCAATCGTTAACATGAAAAACGGTGTGGAAAAAAATATTGCTAGTATAGCTGTGAAAAATCCATCAAATCAAAATGGAAATTCAAAAGCAGGCGAAATCACTAAAAACAATTATATTGATTTAGCTTCAAGAGTTTCTGGATTTATCACTAAAAATGGTCAAGCACCTAATTTTGGAGAGTCTACACTAGGTAAAGTAGAATTTAAATTACTAGTTCTTGGATTCTCAAAAATCCTTAGATTTACAAAAGATAACAAAGTATTGCCAAATTATGTAACTTTAAATAAAAGTGGATCTATTAAAGATAATCCATTATCCATTCCATCTTCCTCTCTCAATGATCCGTATAATGGTGAATCTTTAGCAATTTATTTAGCAGCTAGTACCAATTGCCAATCTAATGATGCGGCAATAAAGGAATTAGCTACTGCATTAACTAAAGGATCTACAAGTGAATGGCAAAAAGCAGAATCTGTATTCAATTACGTTAGAGACAAAATTGCATACAGTTTCTATTATAATACAAAAAATGGTGCTAAAAAAACATTAACCAGTGGAATTGGAAATTGTGTTGATCAAAGTCACTTACTAATTGCATTATGTCGAGCAAGTTCAATTCCTGCAAGATATGTCAATGGTGAAGCTAAATTTATGAGTGGAAGCACTATTGGGCACGTATGGGTCCAAATAAAAGTTGGCAACACTTGGGTTGTGGCAGATACAACAAGCAGAGACAATAGTTTAGGTGTTATCAAAAATTGGTACACCAATACAGCTAAAATACATGGGAAATATGCATCTATAAGTTTTTAAATTTGCTTAAGAATCTTAGTAAAAAATCAATTGAATAAACAGAAAAAGAGGATGACTCCCTCTTATTTATTTTTTTAGTGAACATTCAACAAAAGTATTAATATCTCTATAAAATAGCTAATTTTGACATTTTTTCCAAAAAAATTGTATAAATGTTTCACTATTTTAAATAATAAAGTAATATTACTTTAAAAATCATTAAAATCAAATAACTATTTTTAAATTAAAATCATTTTCAAAGGAATATTTTTGAAAAGCTGATTAATAAACTATTTTCATAGATATGAAACTAATAAATAGCTTTCATAAATTATAAAAAAACCTATTTTCACACTGCTATAAACTTAAGCTTTTTTTATTGATTAATTGTTTGGTTTGGGTTTTTCTTATTTATTTTTCCTTATATTTTTTTTTTCCCTTTATTTTTTTTTGTTGAATAGTTTTTTTATTCTGT
>WRMT01000066.1 GCA_009777005.1 Methanobrevibacter sp.
ATAATTTATTTTATTTAAAAAATAAATAAATTTATGTATTTTTATAAATTATCATTACTTAAAAACTTTATTTTCAAGACTATGAATAAAATTGTTCAAATCTATAAAATAATAGCTATATTTAAATAAAGCCAAAAGTCATTAAAGGAATATGAATTATTTCCTCTTCTTTTCTAATACTATTATACCTATTTGAAACTAAAACACCAAATTCACAATCATATTTATTAATATCATTTTTTAATTGTTTTTTTGTTTTTTTACCTACACCTACTTCTATTGGCACCATATCATCTAATTTAGTTCTTATAATAAAATCAGAACTATTTTTATCTGGAGGATAAAATAATCCCATAAATGGAAAATCTAATTTAATCATTTTATACAATCCATTTGCAACTAAAGTTTCAGCAAGTGTCCCTAAACATTTTCTATTGTTTAAATTGAATCTACCTACATTAAAATTTATAGCTGCTTTAATTGATGGTGATAGGAAAAAGTATTGCCATGGTTTTCGAACAATTTTACCTCCACCACCATAAGGTTTCACACTAAATAAAATTTGAGTTTTTTCAAGAACATCTAATATTCCACTAACTACATTCGGTGAAACAGATAAATGATTAGCTATTTTATTAATAGAAGTTCCTCCAGGTTTTTGTAAGCCTAAATAAAAAATTATTTTTCTTATAGTTTCTGAAGTAGATGTATTAAATGACTTTACAGTAGGTATATCTTTATTTATGATTGCATCAATTTGAGTATATATTTTCTCATAAGATTCTGATTCATCTAAATTTAATGTTGATGGAATACCCTTGCTTTTTAAAAAATTTTCAAATTCAAACTCTGGAGGATTAGAGGGTAAATATAAATTGCCAAGAACTTTTTCTTCTAATTTAATAGATTTTTTTGCATATTTTTTCTCCCCAAAATAAATTAAGTTCTTTAAAGCTTTTGAAAACCTATAATCTGTTTTAATATTATATTTTAAGAGCAAAAAATCTTTAAAATTATTTGGAAAAATTAATTGCTTACTCAGTCTTCTTGCAACATCTGCATTTATTTCCATTTCAAGAGCTGATGATCCTGTGCATATTAAAAAAATATTTTCTGTAGTGTCAAATATTATTTTACCTGAAATTGCCCATTTTTTGTCATATTGAGCTTCATCAACAAAAATGAAAATTTTTTCATCTAAAAAAGCAATGTTTTTATTATGCGTTCCTTTTATAAAGGTATAAACAAGTTCATATAAATCTGTATCAAAAAAACTATTAACTTGATCCATTGAAACATATAAAACATTTTTTGAATCTATCTTTTTCTCATTTAAAAGATAATTATAAAGTTGATAAAGAATTGTTGTTTTTCCAACCCCTCTTAAACCATGTAAAGCTATAAATCTATTTTCTAATTGATTATCTAAATATTGATCCAATGCATTTTTTATAAGGAAATATTCCTCTTTAAAATTAAATCCTTTAATTTTTTCTAATTTCTTTTCATTTTCTACAAACTTAAATTGAATATATTTGTTTAAATCTTCATTAAAAAACAATATAATCCCCCCGATTTATATACTCCTCACCAGATTTATATAATTTAAATTTGTTTATAATAATTCAAAAACTTATACTAATTTTAGTACAATAATTTATAATATTTATATTAATTTTAGTACAATAAATTATATATACTTATACTAATTTTAGTACAATTATAAAAAATTACACACTTTTACATTTAGTAAAAAACTATATAAACAAATTTAACAAAATTGTTTAATGGACTTATAAAATTATTAACATATAATACTTTAGTAATACAAGAATATAAATTTTTTAAATTATTAAAACTTATTAACAAAGAAATAAAGCAACAATTTCATCTTAATCAAAAATATATAATAATATAAATTAATTTATAAAAAAATAAGAATAAAAATACAATATATAATTATTTAAAAAAAAAAAAAAAACTTTAAAAATAAAATTAAAAACTAATAAACAAAAATGTTTAGTACATCTAAAAATTACATATCTCTTATGATGTATAGTATTAACAACAAGGCATGAAAATTGCCTTTGTTAAGATTATATCACAGATTTTCCTGTGAAAAATTTTAATTAAAATTTATAATGTATTATTATTTCTCCATATGGATCTGTAGTAGTTTTTTCAGCTACTATCTTCTCACCTTTTAATACAAAAAGTTTTAATAGTCCATTACCACTATCTGATTTTTTGGCACCTACATCTACATAAGGAGAATCTCCCAGATCAATTTCCCAATAATCTGTAGCTGTAAAATCATCATTCTGGTCGTGACTTCCATATCCTGCAGTAAATTCACCATCATACTCTATTTTAATTTTTAAATTTCCATTTGATTCTTGAACTGGACTATAATCCCCAAAACCAGCAATATTATCTAAATTATTGTTTCCATAGTAATTAAAAACAGACCTCTGTTTAAAAAGATTTTCAACAGAATAAATCAATATTTTACCAGAATCTCCTCCAGCTACAATTCGGTAATCATTGTTTGAAAAAACACAAGAATATAACTTTTCTTCAGTATTTATTAAAATAATAGGATTTTGAATTTTTTTAGCTCTTTTCCAATCCCATACACAAATAGAATTATCATATGATCCTGAAACAATAAATTCATTATTATTGGAAAAACACACACTCATCACACGATTTGTATGTCCTAAAAGTTTTTTTATTAATTTTTGTTTTTTCCAATCCCACACACAAACAGAATTATCTCCAGACCCTGAAACAACATACCTACCATCACGAGAAAAACACACACTAGTCACAGTACCAGTATGACCACCTAGTTTTTTTATTAATTTTTGTTTTTTCCAATCCCACACACAAACAGAATTATCTCCAGACCCTGAAACAACATACATACCATCATGAGAAAAACACACACTAGTCACAGTACCAGTATGACCATCTAGTTTTTTTATTTTCTTTTTACATGATTTTTTCCAATCCCATATAAGAATGGAATTATCTCCAGACCCTGAAACAACATACCTACCATCATTTGAAAAACACACACTAGTCACAGTAGCAGTATGACCTTTTAGTTTTTTTACTTTTTTTCCCCAAGATTTTTTCCAATCCCATACACAAACAGAATTATCTCCAGACCCTGAAACAACATACCTACCATCATTTGAAAAACACACACTAGTCACAGTAGCTGTATGCCCCTCCATTTTTTTAATTTTTTCTTGTTTTTTCCAATCCCAAATGCAAATTGAATTATCATATGATCCTGATGCAATAAACCTATCATCACTAGAAAAACACACACTCATCACTCGACTTCTATGTCCTTCAAGCTTTTTAACTTTTTTTCTCCATGATTTTCCCCAATCCCATACACGAACAGAATTATCATATGATCCTGAAACAATATATTTATCATCCTTGGAAAAACACACACTCATTACCAAGTTTGTGTGTCCTTCTAATTTTTTAATTTTTTCTTGTTTTTTCCAATCCCAAATGCAAATTGAATTATCATATGATCCTGATGCAATAAACCTATCATCATGAGAAAAACACACACTCATCACACGATTTCTATGCCCTTCAAGCTTTTTAACTTTTCTCCAGGACTTTTTCCAATCCCATACACAAACAGAATTATCTTCTGATCCTGAAGCAACATACTTACCATCACTAGAAAAACACACACTCATCACACGATTTGTATGTCCTTCTAGTTTTTTTACTTCCCTTTCTTCTTTCCAATCCCAAATACGAACAGAATTATCTCCAGACCCTGAAACAACATACTTACCATCACTAGAAAAACACACACTAGTCACAGTACCCGTATGTCTTTCTAGTTTTTTTACTTCCCTTTCTTCTTTCCAATCCCAAATACGAACAGAATTATCTCCAGATCCAGAAACAACATACTTACCATCACTAGAAAAACACACACTAAAGACTATAGTTGTGTGTCCTTTGAGTTTTTTTATTTCCTTTTCTTCTTTCCAATCCCAAATACGAACAGAATTATCTCCAGATCCAGAAACAACATACTTACCATCATCAGAAAAACACACACTATCCACATAATCAGTGTGACCTTTTAGTCTTTTAATTACTCTTTGTTTATTCCAATCCCATATATAAATAGAATTATCAACTGAACCAGATACGACATAATTACCATCATCAGAAAAACATACAGATTCTACATAATCTTTGTGACCTTTTAGTGTTGTTTTTAGTGCCTCTTCTGGTGTGTTCATGTGATGACATGGTTTTAACCAAGGATAATCATTACAGTAGTCTATTTCACCCAATAATTTTTCAATTTTAGAAATGTTTATATCTTTTAATCTTCCCCAAAGTTGAGTAGGTAATTCCCAAATGTTTTCATTTAAAACATGTGAAGAGCTTATTAAAGTATCTTTTATTAATTTCATGTAATGATACTTTTCATTTTCAATATCAATATAATCATAATCATTAATTGTATTAAATATATTATTTAATTCGCTTTTATTTCTAATCCATATGTAATTTGAGAGTATTTCTTCAAGACCCATTGTGTTTTTTGACTTGTTGAGATGATAAGGTAATTCATTAAATGGTCGAATGTTTTTTCCTTTAAAACTAAAGTCACCTTCTGGGTCAATTTGTCCTTTAAAATAATTAGATAATGTTTGATTGAATTTTACTTCGTTTTTATTGTATTTTTCAATAGCTACAGATTTAAAACTGTCATAGAAAAAGTCAAACTTTCCTTCAGATCTTTTCATAAATGGTTTTACTTGTCTTAAGTTAAATCTTACAGCATCTTTTAAACTATCTTCAAAGAATTTTTTTTTATTGTTCACTTCTTCATGAATATTAATTGATTCAATTAACTCCTCTTCTGATAAACCATATCTTGAAGTAGCTAAAAGACCAAAAACAAGTTTTGTGATATCTTTGGAATTAATATTTGTATAATTTTCTTCTTTTTCTAACCTCCCTAATACTTTTTTAAATGCTTCTTGAGGATTATCTGGGAAATTAATTATTTGTTCATCCAATACATCAAATTGTCCAAAAAGTCTAAGTTCATTTAACAAAATTTTCAAAAATAATGGATTATCCGAACCATCAACTTTACATATTCTATTTATTTGCTCATCATCCAATGCTTTAAGGAATTGTTCTAAGTATTTATTTATAATATTCTTTTTATCTTCATCAGATTCTAAGCCTTTAATTTTTAAATGAGTAAAACTTTTATCTAAATTAGCTATTGTTTCTTGACTTTCTGCATCTTCTTTGAAACTTAAAATTATCTTTAAATTTTCTGGTAATTCTCTTGGTAACCAATTTAACATATCTAAACCATTAGATAATTGATTTATACCATCTATAATAATAACTGTATTTTCATCTTTAGCTAAATTTTCAAGGACCTTTTTTATATTTTCTTCTAGTTTTTCAAGGTTTGGAACCCAATCATCTATATTCCTTTTGTCTTCTGGAAGTGGTATTTTTGCTTCTTCTAGTATGCTTCTCCAGATATTGTATTGTTCTCCACTGTTATCTGAAACTCCTGAAAATCTAGCATAAACTTTTAAATTTTTTCTTTTATTTAAGTTTGTGATGTAATTTGCAAGAAGCATGGTTTTACCCATACCTGTCTTGGCAGTTAAAACACATATAAACTTTTCATCACTATCTAAATAGCTATCTAATTCATTGAAACTTTTTTTTCTTTCTATAAAACCCTTCGTGTTAATTTTTCTAAATATATCTTGTTGATCTAATTCTTTTTGAAGTGGACTTGTTTTTCTTATATTTGCATTATCTGGATATTCTTTTATAATTTCTTCTTTTAGCTGTTTTAATATAACCTCTTTGAGTTTAGGGTAACCTTTTTTATTTACTTTAAAATCTTTTAACCCACCTTTTGCTTGATTTTGTTTCATATGACTTAGTTCTGAAACAGTTAAATCTTTATCCCATGTTCCGTAGTAGCTATTGACTTTGAATTCAACATTTTTTTTAATTTCATTGATGAATTCTTTTAGTTTTTTATCTGCTTCTTTTGGATTGTGTTCACATTGATTAGTGTATATGCATCTTTGACCTTCATTTAATTGGTCAGTGTAATTATCTTCTCTAAAGAAAAATAATGCATGTTCTGATGGTTTGCACGCTGTTATTTTATTTTTTACAAATCTTTCCATTGGGGAAAGTAGTGCATGTTCTATTTCTATTTCAGTAACTGATTTGTTTTTTGCGAATTTTTTTATATCTGGATAAGTTTCTTCAGTTTGTAAGCTAATATGTTCATCTATATCGGGAAGCCATCCTCTTCTTTGACCTAAAAAACAAAGGAAAAAAGGACGACTTTTATCAATATTTTTTAAACATGTACCAACAGTATTTGCATTTTCTGTATCTTCTGTTGTTACTCCCCATCTTAAATCAACATCAACAAGATAAATTTTCCTCTCTTCACACCAATCCCTAAGTTCTGGAAAAACATTTTTAACTAAGTAATCCCTTTCACCATGCATATCATTGAAAGTTGAACTAATAAAAATTGTTACCTTTTCCCATTTCATATAAGTCCTCTAGTTGATGTTGAAATTGATTTAATTTTTAAACTAATGCATTATCTTTTAAATAATCTGCTGAAAAATCTTTTTTTCTTTTTATTTTCTTTTTTATTATAAAAACAAAGTTTAATGAGTGCCAATTGAGGTAGGAATTGGGAAAAAAAGTAAAAAGACAAGTTAAAAAAGATATGAATAATTGCAATTCCAAATACGGAATCTTAGTTTCAAACAGATGTCCACAATATGATATAAAAAGAATATAATTTAATTACCTTTAATGAATTTTGGCTTTATTTGATATAGAATCCTAGATTCTTTAAAATAATTGAAATGCTGTTTAGGCATCTTTTTCTTTAAAAAATGAAATACCTAAAGAAAACACCACCAAATAAAGAAAACACAAAAAAATAGAAAAAAACAAGAGCCTAGAAAAAAACTTAAAAAAGTATTAATTAACCACCACGAGGCAAAAACTTTACTTTATCAAATTTTTTATATAAATATTGTTTTTATTTAATTCTCTAAACCAACAAGCTTACGTTGTTTTCTGTTTGCTTCATCTGCTAAAAACTTCAAAAAAGTTTTAAGTTCTTTATGTGTAGCATTTTCTTTTAACTCCAAATGACTGTTATTATATTTTTCTACTATTTTTTGTACTTTTTCTCTTTCATTCATCTAAATTCCTCTTTAAAAATTCTTTTGTATATAATTCAGGTAAAATCAGCTGAATATTATCTGTATCTTCATGAATTTCAGATATTCCTCCATGAAAATCTTTAAATAAAATAGTTATATTAATCAAATCACCAAACTTCTCTTTCATACGAATAACATTATGACGACTCATAAAATAAGCATTGATAAAAACTTCTTTGGGAACATGCCTTCCTTCTTTAATTTCCCGTATTTTTACAAATTTCCATGCGATTAAAGGGTCTTGGAAAACAAAATATATGTTTACTTTATATGAATGATTCAATACATTTTTAATGTTTTTACTAGCTGAAGCAAGTGCAAATGTACCGTCAAGCAAGAATGAATATCCTTGATCTGTCACTCTTTTAAATACATCACCAACCAACCAAGATGCTCCAGGTTGAAATTTATCAGAATTTGTACCATTATATCCAGAAACCCTTCTCTAAACCTATCTGCATCAATAAGACACATATTTTGATAAAATGAAACTAATTCTGTGGCAACCTCAGTTTTACCTGCTCCAGGACTGCCAGCCATGAAAATTGCCTCTTTTTCACCATCAACATTTTTACCAGAAATGACTTCATGATAAAAATTATCACGATGCTTTTTAGCATATTCTTTTGAATCTTCCATTTTTTTTCTCCTTATTTTTGAGAGTGTAAAGTCCTTGGTTCCTGGGAAAAATTTTATCTAAAGAATGGTTATTTTCAATATAAGCATAAGAAAATTAAATAATGATTTTCAAGAGCCAAAAACTTTACTTCCACTGCATCTGCTTCTTTTATTTTTTTAATAATCCACAATTATCAGACTCTTGAATAGCGTCACTTAAAATATCATTTATTAAAGTTTTCTCATCAGTTCTTTCACTTTTAGCTATTCTAACAATATTTTTTAATATATCCTCTTCTATATCATTTTAAGCAAAAGCCATAATAATCATTATTAATTTAGATTAACTAATATATAATTTTTTAGGAGAGTGTGAAGTTGTTAGCTCCTGCGAAAAACTTTATTCTAAAGAATGGTTATTTTTCAATATAAGTATAGGAAAATTAATAATAATTTTCAAGAGTCAACAACTTTAGTTCCTCAGTAAAATACCAAAACGGGTTTTTTGAAATTCTCTATAATTTGTATTGGCTTCAGACTTAGATAATCAAAAGATTATATTACATAAATTACTAATAATAATATAAATATATTACATTTATTATTTTTATTAATAAAAATATAAAAATTTAATAAGACATAAAAATATCAAATATGATACAAAATTTCAAATTATAATATAATAATGATGTGAAATAAACATCACTATTATAAATAATATAGAGGATAAACTATTACATGATAAAAAGAAGCCAAGACCGAGTTCATATCTATAACAGGATTATCTATAAAGCTGAAACTACAACAGGATGGGCAGTAATGGTAATGCCTGATGAGATATTAATTGACAACTATCACCATGGCAATTATCCATATACACCCAAATCCAAATAAACATGACTTGAAAATAGAAATCAATAACAGTACACATGATAAAATTTATAGCATAATCTGTAATCATCTGGAAAAGAATGAAGGTTTAAATTTAAAAAATTTAATTAAGGAGTTGAAAAAATGATAATATCTTTGGAAAAAGAACAAAAGGGAAGTGAATTTGTTCAAGAAATGGAAAATACCTATGGTTCCCTAGAAGAAGCTAAAAAATTATTTAAAAGAACTCCGAGAAATGTTGTATTATATGTAGATATTGAAAATTGGAAATACTATAGAAAACATCCTCATGAATCTATAAAAAGAACCACCAGCATTATAACTAAAGAACTAACTCTTGGAGAAGCTGAAATTAATCTTTTAAACACTATTAAACATGAAAACCCAAAGTCTATTAGAGAGCTAGCTAAGATGGTTAAAAAAGATATTAGCTCAGTCCAACCAAAAGTAAAAAATCTAGCAAACGAAGGACTAATCCAATTAAAAGATGGAAGAAAAAATAGCAAAATCCCTTACTTAAACTATGACGAGATTTCTGTAATTATTTAGTTTATATTTTTTACTGAGTAGTATCTTTCTTAGTATATGTCATTGAAAGTACACTTATAAATATTGTTACTTATTTACATTCCATGTTTGGCACAGCCCAAAAACAACTGGTGGAACCATTGAGAGTTTAAAGTTGTTAGCTCCTTCGAAAAAAAAAAAAAAAAAGTTTATTCTAAAAGATGATTATTTTTCACTATAATCATTGGAAAATTAAATAATAATTTTCAAGGACCAAAAACTTTAGTTCCCCAAATTTCAACTAAATTATAGTTAAAGACTTTAATTTTTGCTAAGATAATAATTTTATTAAATTATAGTAATGAAAATAAAGTTTTTAAGTAATGATAATTTTTTAAATAATTATATTAATTTATTTTAATGATTTAAATTATTAAAATTTATATTTTATTAATTATGAAAATATCCACTATTATTTTAAAAATTAAAAGAAATAAAAAATGATTTTTTAAAAATAAATTAATATTATCCTAATTATTAATTAAAATATTTTCTTTCAAGACTATATTATAAATTTATTAATTTCATTTTTATGAATATTGATGCTATTAATATTAAAAATAATTTAAAATTATCATTTATATTTAAAATAAAATGATATAATAAAAATAATTAATGAAATAAAAAATTATTTAATGATAAATAAAAACATTATTAAAGCAAAAAATTTATTCTCAAACTAAAATAAACTAACTTAATCTTTAAACTATTCTAAAAAAACCATCCATAGGTTTAAAAATTGCACCTTGATATATTAAGTCCTTTAAAATTTTTTCAATATCCTCTTTATTCAATCCATGATTGTTCATTAATCGTGTTGTTAAAATACTTATAGGAGCCATATCTTCATACTTCTCTTGAAGTTCTTTGATAATAGTACAAACTATTCTTTTTTCTTTAACCTCTCTTGCTACAGGAAAATCAACTATTTCATAGCTATCATCAGTACCATTAATATCTTTAACAATCCTTTCTTGAACCTCTTTGACTTTTTTTTGCTTCAGAAAATCTTTTTTTTGAACTTGCCTACTATTTTTTTCAAGTATAAGCTCTTTTTCTGATTCACTAACTTTAATTAATTGTGTCTGATAAGTATCTTCTTCAATTTCATTAATTCTTTTTCTAGCTTCTAATCTAATGTCTCTATCAGAATCATTTGTAGCTATATCCCTCAATACCTTTTCATTATCGATTTTTTCAGTTGCTATTAATCTAACAAGAGGATGTATATCACTTTTAACTATTTCAACTAATGCATTTTCATCAGATATTTTATTAACAACTTTATATCGAATATATGCCTCTTCTTCTGTTTTAGCTATTTCTATTAATGTTTTTTGATTATTTATTTTATTAATTGCTGTGATTCTACTAGATGGAACCGTATGATATTTAGCTATTTTTTCTAACATTTCCTCATTAGTGATTTTTGAAACTGCTAAGTTTCGAATTTCATTATCTAGAGCCTTTCTACCGCCATATATAAACATTGCATTATCACTCTGGATATAACTTAGAAATTCTCGAAAAACAAAATTTCTATCCATTATAGCTATTTCCATTAATGATTCATTAGTTTTAATTTTTTCAACTGCAAACTTTCTACCATCATGTCTTTTTCCTGTTTTAACAATTTTTATGAGATTTTTTTCATTATCAATTCTTTCAATCGCTTTTTTTACCGCAAAATAATCATCCCATGTTTTAGCAATGTCTATCAATACTTCTTCTGTATAAATTCTATCAATAGCTATCTCTCTAGCAAGATTATTTTTTGCTGTTTTAGCAATATCTATCCATGATTTCTCATCATCAATATTATAAATACAAGCCCATAAAATAATCCCTTCTTCCCTTGTTTTAGCTATATTAATTAGTGTTTCTTGGGTTTTTTTATTTTTAAAATTCTTTTCTTGAGTTTTTATAGTTTCAAGATTCTCATCCTGAGTTCTTATAGTTTCAAGATCCCTTTCTTGAGTTTTTATAGTTTCAAGATTCTCTTTTTGAATATCTAAATTTGCATATCCTCTAACAATCTCAAGTACCAATTCTTCACTTTCAATTTTATATAAAGCAGAAGCTCTAACACTCCAATTATCATCTTCTCTTGCAATTTTTTCTAAAATTTTTTCTTCTTGAATGTTTCGGGTAGCTGCATTTCTAATTTCCCAATTAGGTTTTGTTTTGAGTATTTCAATTAATATTTCTTGGTTATTAATTTTTTCAACAGCCGCTGCTCTAACAGAGCAATTTGAATCAGTTTTAGCTATTTCAATCAGAGTTGCTTCATGAGAAATTTTTTCAATTGCAGCTATTTGAACTTCCATATAGCTATGTGTTTTAGCTAATTTTATCAATTCAGTGTCTTCTTCATCCATTGATTCTATATTAGCTATAATTTCTTCTATATCTACAAATTGACACATTAAATCATTTCCTACTTTATTATTTTTCTCTGACTAACTATTATAGCTATACCTTTTTGATAGTAAAAATATTTATTAAATATAGTCATGAAAATAAAGTTTTTAAGTAATGATAATTTTTAAAATTATTATATTAATTTATTTTA
>WRMT01000067.1 GCA_009777005.1 Methanobrevibacter sp.
TTAATAATATATAAAAACCATAAAAAGTATAAAGTCCAAAAACCATGGACCCCCTTTATTTAAAAAATTTTAAAAATTATAAAAAAAATTAATTAAAAAAAAAAAAAAAAAAAAAAAATATAAAGTAAAACATAAAAAATAATATTCATTATTACTATTTTTTCTAATTTTTTATTAATTAAAATAAAATATAATTTATTTAAGGTGAATTAATGCCAGAAAAGCGTGACTATTACGATATTCTTGGAGTGGATAAAGGAGCTAATGAAAAAGAAATTAAAAAAGCTTATCGTAAATTAGCTATGAAATACCATCCAGATGTTAGTAAAGAGGAAGAAGCTACTGAAAAGTTTAAAGAAATAAGTGAAGCTTACGCTGTTTTATCAGATACAGAAAAAAGAAATACCTATGATCAATTTGGTCATGCTGGAATGGATGGATTCTCTAACGAAGATATATTCAGAAATATTAACTTTGAAGACATATTCCAAGGTTTTGGTGGTGGATTCGAAAGTATTTTTGACATATTTAGTGGTTTTGGTGGAGGAGGTAATAGAGGCAGAAGAGGACCTCAACAAGGGTCAAATATTTATGTTGAAGTTGAAATTACTTTAGAAGATGCAGCTACTGGTTTAAAAAGAGATATCACCATTAATCACGATGTCACATGCCCAGTTTGCCATGGAACTAAAGCAGAACCTGGAAGTGATCCTCAAACATGCCCAACATGTGAAGGAACAGGTCAAGTAAAGCAAGTAACAAACACATTTTTAGGACAAATGGTGAATGTTAGACCATGTCATAATTGTGGTGGAGAAGGAAAAATAATTACAAATCCATGTGCAAAATGTAATGGAAAAGGAAAGATTAAAGAGAATAATACTATCCATATCACAATTCCTGCAGGGGTTGAAGATGAATCACGTCTTAGAGTCCAAGGAGAAGGAAATGCTGGAGAAGTCCATGGAATGTATGGAGATTTAATAGTTTTAATAAATATTAGACCTCATAAAAAATTCCAAAGAAATGGAGCTGATCTTTATTTTGAACAGCAAATTAGCTTTGTTCAAGCAAGTTTAGGTGACCTCATTGACATACCTACAATTGATGGAGAAGTGGAACTAAAAATACCTGCTGGAACACAAAGTGAAACTGTTTTTAGACTTAGAGGTCAAGGAATGCCAATGTTGAGGCGAAGTTCAAAAGGAAACCTTTATGTAACAGTTAAAGTTGTTGTTCCTCAAAAGCTAAATGAAAAGCAAAAAAAATTACTGAAAGAATTTGCTGAAATAAGCGGTGATGAAATCCATACTTTTGAAAAAGGATTTTTTGACAAATTCAAAGAAGCTATTCATCATTAGCTAATATTAAGCTATTTTAAAAGATAGTAGCTACATCCAGTGCAATAGCTACTACTTCTCATATTCATTCATTGACATAATTTATTTAATATTTACTATTTTTTTTAAATAATATCATTATATTAAATGAAAAAATTATACAAAAAATCATTTAAATTATTTTTTTATCCTTTAATTTACTAAATTTTTTCCCTTAAATAATTTTTTATTTTATTAATTATTTTAATTATTTCTTTTTATTCTAAATATAGCTAATTATTTTTAATTATTTTTAATATTAATGATATTAATATTCATAAAAATGAAATTAATAAAATTATAATCATTTTAAAAAATTATTATTTTAAAAAATTAAAGTCTTTTACTTAATAGGTTTTATTTGAAAAAACTTGTTTTTAAAGTTAAAAGAACAATTATTATTTATTTTAAATAACTTATTTTTTAAAGTTAGAAAAATAAAATTTTTCTTTATTTGAAAAAACTTGTTTTTTAAAGTTAGAAAAATAAAATTTTTCTTTATTTTAAAGATTATTAATCAGAAATATTTTAATTATAAATTAAATAATTCTAGTCATGATTTAAAATCCTATTATTTCAGAATTTTCAAATTATCAATCGTTGTAATTAATTTATTAATATAATCTTTTGTAATTTCATTTGATTCATACATATAAGTTTCATAAATTATTGTAGGAGTGCCTGATTTCATAATTGGAATGGTGACATAATT
This sequence comes from Methanobrevibacter sp., assembly GCA_009777005.1. Taxonomy (GTDB): domain Archaea; phylum Methanobacteriota; class Methanobacteria; order Methanobacteriales; family Methanobacteriaceae; genus Methanorudis. The sequence continues at coordinate 2,092 of WRMT01000067.1, forward strand.
TGGACTTGTTTGAGATTCTGGATAATAATAAAGCAAAGGAGGAATTTTAGCTATAATTTCCTCTGCGAAATCTTTGGAAGTGGAATCATTAAGTGGTGCAAAGATAAAATTTGTTTCTTTGTAGCTGCCTCCCTTTGTACCTTGATTAGAATGAACATCCACCACTAAATCATATCCTTTGGAATTAGCATCAGGAACAACAAATTCATTAGCTAATAATTGCCCATTCATTCTACCAATATCATAGTTATCAGGATTATTTGTAACATTAATTTTATAAATGTAATAACAATAATTCAAAGCATCTGATTTAGCTATTAAAGAATCATATAAATTATTGTGAACATTGAATTCTAAAGGATGAACACCAATAATATAAGCTATTTTAACATCTGAGTTTTTATTGCCTATAGGACCGATAAATTCAACCGAACCTTTATCATTTGATCCTAAATAAATATTATTAAATGAATTAAGGTTAATATCTATTTTATTGCTATCATTAGTATTGATAGGATTATTAACCTCAGTAAAATTAGTAAAAATCAATAACCCCATTAATAATACTAATAAGATTATGATTAATATAATTAAATTTTTCACTCTCATGAAACCTCAAAACTCCTAGTAAAACTTTAAAACCTAATTATGTTTTTCACTCTTATGAAACCCTAAAATCCTTAGTAAAACTAAAAATCAATATAAAATTTTTTATTTTTAACAGCTTATACCTGAAGGAAGAGAGCTATTTTCAGACTCTAATATAACAATGGAAAAAGCTAATACAAGACCATCATATCCAAAATCAGGACTTCCAGCTACAGTAATTCCAGTATAATTAGGAGCTAAACCTTGTTTATCCATCCAGTTATAAGTTCTTTGAGCCATGTCAACATACTCAGATTTTGTAAGATAATTAGTACTTACTCCATTCAAGGGACTTTCAGGAGGATGAAAAGATTTAAAGTTAATAGTCCCATCAAGATCTTTGTTTTTCATATCAATAGCTTTAGCAAAAATATAAAGACACTGTTGTTTAGTGAAAGTAACTCCTTTATATTCAACTGAAGATATCTCATGAATATTTTTATAGTCAAGTTCACTACTAAATACTGATGCAAGACCATAAACTTCAGATAGATGAATGCTTGAAGCAGTTACAGTGGCAACATTATTATTACTATCTGCATCTAAATTTACATTGTTTAAAATCCCAATACCATTGTTGTCATCCAATGACACAAAAGCAAAGGCTCCAACAGCCATAATAGCTATTAAAATGACAATAACAACTCCAATCAAGATTTTCTCCTTATTACTTTTACGGTTACTATTATTATCCTTAGGGTTTATTGTGTGAAGCCTAAATAATCTTCCTCCACAATTTTTACAGAATGTAGAGTTTTCATCATTTTTTTCTCCACAGTCAGAGCAATATTTAATCAAGATAAATCCCCCATATCCTTCACTACTTATAATATTAGTCTTATTTTTCAAATAGTTAAATTGATTTCTTAATGGTATTAAGATAGGGTACTGATTCTCTTGAATTCACCATCATAAACTAGTTTAATAATTGCATCTTTCAATTTAACGTTTTTAAAGTCAACTCCACGAATGTCAGTTCCTCGAATATAAGTTTTAGACAAGTTAGCTCCATCTAAATTAGCGTTTTCTAATTTAGTTCCAGATAAATCAGCACCTTCAAGATTTACATTTCTTAAATCAGCTCCACTCATGTTAGCACCTCGAAGATTAGCTCCACGAAGATTTGATCCTTTTAAATTAACTCCTTGAAGGTTTGCACATGTGAAATCACAGTTTACAATACTTTTCCCAGTTAAATTGGCATTACTTAAATTAGCTCTACGAAAATCAATATTTTCTAAATCCATGTCTCTTAAATCGAATCCAGCTAAATTAGCTTTCCTATAGTCTTTCATGCTCATCACCTAAAAATGATTTGTTAAACTAAAGACAATGATAAATAAATATGCATTTAATGTTTTAATAATCTTATTTAAAAAATATTTAAATTATTTTAGATAGGATTATATTTGTTCATTTTAGAATATATATTATAAATACGATAACTTATTCAATCACTATTTTGGATTAATTAGATTAAGTGTTTGCTTAGTATGTTTAGTGAATTTTCTTTTTCTGCTTTTTCCCCTGCTTTAGCTAATAATTTTATACCATAACGTAAATCACCTATATCATATGTTAAATCTACAACCTTATTCAATACTTTTTCACTGATTACATTATGATAGAATCCAGATTTACAACGATTTTTAAGTATATCATAGATTGCATAGTATTCATAAGAATCAAATTCCACTTCTATTGGATGAAAAATAGTCGAAACTTGAGAATCTATAAGGATATTATTGTTAGTATTGATTATAGTTAAAACAGCTATTTTAACTCCAGGATATGATTCATGAGCACGTAACAAATTATATAATGTCCTATTTAGCTCCTGACCCGTTTTCATGTAATTATAATCATCTAAAGCTACTATTAATACTTTTTCTTCATTTATAATATATTCCATTACTTCATCATAGATGTTGAATTTAGATAATCCTGAAACATTTATCTGTCTTCCGAATAGTCTCTTGTATATCTTACTGAATATTTTGTATTCCGTTGTGTTTATTTGACAGTTTACATGAACACATACAACATTGGTGAATCGTTCCTCCATCATACTAAAATATTTCATTGTAGTAGTTGTTTTTCCTGTGGAATGTCCTCCCCTTATGCGCATATTCTGTGGAGTAACACCATTATCAACTTCTTTACTATAAACTGCCATCTTAGTTAATTGGCTGTCACGATACTTATAACTCTCAGGCAAGTAATCCATAGTGAATACTTCTCGATTTTTAAAGATAGATCCATATTCACAAACAATATCATCAAAAGTCAATTGATCCATAACCAAAACCTAAAAAAAATACATTATTATATGAATTAATATCAGGATTTATAATAGTTAATGTTTTTCAAAGAGCATTTGAAAGATAAAAATATTAATATAAATCTCCCTCAAATTAATTATTGAATTTTTAAATTTTATTAATTTTTTCAAATTACTTTAACAATATCCAAAAACTATTTTTTAAAATTTTATTTAATACTTTTACAAAAATTAGTTATATAAAAAATAAATTTTATGTAAAATAATTGATAAAAATATTATACTCAAATTATGTTTTTGGAAATTCTCTTTATTTATTAAAAAAAATCAATACTCAAATTATGTTTTTCCAAATTACTTTATTTATTAAAAAAAATCAAAATACAATTTATTTATCTACATAAATATTTAAAAATATTTAATATAAAAATTAAACAATAAATTATCCTTTATTTTATAATTAAATTATTTTAATGAAATAAATATTTCCTAAAAATTTTATTATAAATTTAAATTTTTAAAAAAAATAAATTTATACTTCCCTATTCCTCATTAATAACAAACTAATCCATATTATTAGCTATAGTCCACATAACTCTTGAAATATATAATAAATTCAATAAAAATTTGCAACAAAATGTGCATGAGCATTATTATTTTTATCATAGACCATTATAGAGTCAACACTAAATACAAGAACCTAACTTGAAAAATTTGAACCTTTACTCTTAGATTGATTGTTCCATGCTTAAATGATTACTTACATGGAAAAATAATAAATAATAGGACGAAATAAAATTAAAATATATCATAGACTTAAAAAATCTTATTATTTACAAGTCATTAATATAAGCTATAAAGGAGATTCTCCATGGATTTAAAAGAAGCAGTTAAAAAAAGACATTCAGTAAGACAATTCACTGATAAAGAAATTGAAGGTGAGACAGAAAAGGATCTTTGTTTAAAGATTGAAAATTGTAATAAAGAAAGTGGACTAAATATTCAATTATGTTTAAATGAAGAAAAAGCTTTTAATGAAGGTATTCTTACTAAAATAAGCTGGTTTAAAAATGTTAAAAATTACATAGCTATTGTTGGTAAAAAAACAGAGGATTTAAATACAGTGGGATACTATGGAGAGAAAGTTGTTTTAAAAGCAACTCAATTAGGTTTAAATACCTGCTGGGCAGCTTCAAGTTATAATAAAAGTAAAATTTGTGCTAAAATAGCCGACGATGAAAAATTATTCATTGTTATAGCTGTTGGTTATGGAATAACTAATGGAAATTCTCGAAAAACAAAAGCTATTGATAAATTAGGGAATGTTAATAGTGATTCTCCTCAATGGTTTATCAATGGTTTAAAATCTGTTCAACTTGCTCCTACAGCTAGAAATCAGCAAAGGTTTAAATTTATTTTATCTGGAAATGTTGTAGAAGCTAAAGCTTTATTTGGATTTCATACAAAAATTGATCTTGGAATAGCTAAATACCATTTTGAAATCGGTGCTAATTCTAAAGAATGGAGTTGGAAAACATAACATATATGAATTAAGTTAAAAAATTTTAAAAATCGATTTTTTAAATTTTAAACAGATTTTACAAATGAAAAACTGTTAAATAAACTTATTTCACTTAAAAAAAAGACCTGTGAAAAGAGAAAGAATAAATAAAACAGAGAAAAAGAAGAACAAAAGAGTTTAAAAATGTGATGAAAAATTTTAAAGATAAAATTTTCCGTTATAATAGTACTCGACATTTGATTTAAGAATGAGGATAATTTTAAACTTGTTTAAAACCCTTAAATCATAAAATTATTAAAAAAAATTTGATAAATTAATCAAAATTGACATTTTCAAAAGTTTTATCGAATACTATAACTTTTTTAATTTTGTTCATCAAAATAAAAGTGTGTTATGACCTCAATAAGAGAACCTAACAAAAAAGAAGAAACTAACACATTTTACCTATGAATTTACTATCAAAAAAAAGAGTTGATAGCCTGCCAAGAGTAACCCACCTTTTGTTTTATGCAGCATTCATCTACGCAGACTACCTTGCCTCATTACAGTAAGATCATCAGCATCTTTGTCCTTGCATCACTATAGAATAGCCGTTTCACCGATCCTTTTAATGTCAATCAGCTATTGCATCATATTCATTCATTAAAAGACGTGTCGTTTCTGCTCCAGGGTCATACTTCTCAGCATATGCTTTAGCATTATAGTTTACTGTAGTGATGGATGGAGTTTCCTTAGTTAACAATAACCAGTAGCTGCCTTTGGCTTGCTATCAAATATAAAAGCTATTTTTAATAAATTCCAATAGATATGAGAGTTATCTATAACTATCTTAATTTACAAAAATATAATCAATATTGTATTTTAATTTAATATATACTTATCCATAATGGATATTATAAAAATTAGTCTCAAAAGCGAATATATGTCTAGTTTTTAGTTGATATGGTTTAAAATAGCTTAAATATAAATAAAATAGTATTTCATTTTTTGTATTGATAAATCATAGTAATTTTTTCCAGATTATTCTTTGATATTCTAGTAATCAAATGAAATTTTTTCAAATTCGTTGTATACTTTATAATCCCTTGATTGAATTAATTTAAATTACCTAAATTATTTTGGAGATTAAAATTTGTCAAAAATCACATTTTCAGATATCAGCGTGAAAGTAATTAAATTAACATTTAATTCTCGTTTTACTTTAGCAAAGGTTTGCAAGAAAATACCCTTAATTGCCAACGTTGTTGACAAATTATTCTTTGAAGATGATGATATACAAGTTCTTCCACGAGATTCATCCATCAAAACAAATAATACTGTAATTAGTGAAGAAATTACAATAAATATGGATGTTGAAGTACCTGAAAATGTAATGCTTCCAAGCATAGTCCTTAAGAACATGATAATGAAATCCAAATATCATTTTATTATGGATTCATGTATTTGCAGAGTTTCAAATGATTGTAAAGATTATCCCAAAAAATTAGGATGTTTGTTTCTAGGTAAAGGGTCTAAAAGAATTTCACCTAAATTGGGAAAAGCTGTTTCGCCTGAAGAAGCTATAGAACATGTGGATAAATGTCAAAAAACAGGTTTAGTTCATATTATTGGGAGAAATAAAATTGATAGTGTTTGGTTAAATACAGGTCCAAAGGAAGAACTTTTATCAATCTGTGCCTGCTGTCCATGCTGTTGTTTATGGAAAATGACACCTAATCTTCCTGAAAATATTGGAAAAAATTTTTCAAAAATGGAAGGTGTAGAACTAAAACTAGATAAAACCATTTGTATTGGTTGTGGAAAATGTGTCAAAGATATATGCTTTGTAGATGCAATCACAGTTCAAAATGGAAAAGCAAGTATAGATATGATTAAATGTAGATGTTGTGGAAGATGTGCTGAAATTTGTTCCAGTGATGCTTTAACGATTAAAATGGAAAAATATGGAGTGAAACATTCGATTAAACGTGTTGAATCATTAATTGATGTGAAATTAGAATGATTCCTATTTCTGATAAAAAATTTATGATGATCAAATCATATTAAAAAAGAAAACTAAGAAAATTCAATCCTAATGATATTATATTTTCTTATTGGATCAAATAGCCCTTCAAAACATTTCAAATTCAACTATAACAATTTACAAAAAATCAGAAAAAAAAATTCTTATTCAACTATAACAATTTACAAAAAATCAGAAAAAAAAATTCTTATTCAACTATAACAATTTACAAAAAATCAGAAAAAAAAATTCTTATTCAAAACTGGAAATCTAAGTTATGAATAAAGATTATTTTCAAACTTTAAATATTAAGCCATAAAATGAATGGGCAAAATGTCTATTTTGTCAGAAAGACAAAAAGAGAACATAAATCAGTTGTTTATGATATTATAGTATCATATGGATTTGGTTTAAGGTTAGATATTAAACCAACTATTACTTTTAGAAATAATTATAATAATTTAAAAACAGAAAATAACAATGAAAAAAATAAAGCAAAAAATAAAAAAAAAGTAATAAATACAACAATAAAATACATTTAAATAGCAGGGCCTAGATTTGAACTAGGGCTCTCGGGGTTATGAGCCCCGCGGGATCACCAGACTACCCCACCCTGCTTAATGAAAAAAATACATAAAACTAGCTAAAAAAATAATTTAAACATGAATTAAATTAATTTTAAAATAGCTATCTAAAAATTAGATATACTACAACTATTAAACATCTTAGTATATAAACCTTTCTATCAATATTTAATAAAAAATTAAGATTAAAAAAAAATAAAAATTACAAAAATAGCTAAAGTTGCAAAAATATTAAAAAAAAAGAGTAGTATGATTAAAAGATGTCTTTGAACTTTCTAAAAATCATTCAATTATTTCATCTAACTCTTCATCTTCTAATTTTTTTAGTCTTTCATCAAGATTATCTATTCTTTCATTAGTATAGGTTTTAAATTTTTTAAATCTTTTCTCCAAATCATCAATATTCTTATAAGCTACTTCACATCTTTTTTCTAGTGCATCAACATCATTTTTAGTAGCTAATGACCAGTCTTTAATTAGTTCATCACTTTTTCCATCTAAAAATGCATCAATTTTTTTAGAGAAAGAATCTGTATTAATGGTTGGCATGTCAATATCTTTAAATCTAACTTTTAATTTATCCCCTACAGAAATGTTTTCACTACTTTCATCCATTTTTTCATCTCCAAGGGATACTTCAGATACATTTCCATCAGGAGTAATATTAGGAATATATGTTTTTACTTTAGTTAAAGTCTCTGAATTATTTTGAAAATAATAGTAAATTAAAACCACCAATGCTCCAGCAAATAGTAAAATAGCTAATAACTCTATAGCTTCCATAATAAGTCCTCATATCATAGTTTATCCTTTTTAAAAAGTTGTTTTTCTTTATTTTCAATGTCGTTAAGCATTTTTTCAAGTTTTTTATGCTCAGTTTGAGCTTCTAATCTTGCTAAACGCTCATTAATTTCATTATGTAGATATCCAACCTTATTCATCACATCAGAAGTTGATTTTCTAATATTAGACAAATTTTCTTGCTGTTCTTTTGGTAATTGAATTGGGTTTTCCATCAATCGTTTAGATTCCAAATCTTTCTCAACCATAGCTATTTTTTTAAGTTCAATTTCTTTTTGCATTAATCTTACAGCATTATTAGATTCACTTACACGTTTCCATTGAAAAACAATGAAAATAATAGCTATAAAAGCTATGATAGCAATAATCAATATAAAAGTTTGGTTTGGTAAAATGAGAACTGAAGTCATTTTTTACCTCCACAATTATTAAATGTCTTAAATTAAAAGTATTAAGTAGTATATCACATTAAGTATATAAAAATTGTGTAAATTCAATTATTACTAGAAATTTAAAGAAATAAGTTTAAGATTTCAAATAAACTTTAAAAAAAATATATTTGAAAGTAAAAAAAAATAAAAGATAAAATATTCATTAAAACAATAATAATTAGTAAAAAGAAATATCAAAAAACATTTTACACTCTAAATAATTTATACTAAAAATAATTAATATGAATAAAAAAGCAAATTATTCTATATTCAATTGATATAAATAGAAAAAATAGCAAAAAAGCCATTAATTATCTATAATTAAATAATATTAAAAAGGAACCTATAAAGGGATATCATGATTGATTCTTATGAAAAAGCAGGAAAAATAGTATCAAAAGTAATATCAGAAGCTTCAAAACTTATAAAAAATGATTTAGCTATTATTGACTTAGTAGAATTTGTAGAAAATGAAATTACAAAAAGTGGAGCAGGAATAGCTTTTCCTTGTAATGTGTCCATAAATGAAATAGCTGCTCATTATACTTCTCCAGTAAATGATGAAAATAAAATAGTTACTGGAGATTTAGTTAAGTTAGATTTAGGTGCACATATTGACGGATACATTGCAGATTCGGCTATTACTATTATGGCTCCTGGAGATGATTTAGAAGAAAAGTTTGATGAAAATACATTAGCTAAAAACCAAAAATTAATTGAAGCCTCAGATGCTGCATTAGAAACAGCTATTAGTACTGTTAGAGTTGGTGCTGAAATTGGAAAAATTGGTGCTAATGTTGAAGAGGCAGTAGCTAAATATGGATTCAAACCAATTGCTAATCTAACAGGTCATAGTTTAGATCAATGGAATTTACATTCTGGTTTGTCAATTCCAAGTGTTAATGATAAAAATACAACTAAATTAAAAGAAGGAGATGTATTAGCTATTGAACCTTTTGTAACTGATGGAGTTGGTTGGGTAACTGATACACTAAGCCCTTATATTTACAGGTTTTTAAAAGACAAACCCTTTAGAATGGCTCATACCCAAAAAGTTTTTCGTGAAATTAAAAAAGAATATGGTACTTTACCTTTCTCCCAAAGATGGTTATCAAAAGATTTTAATGTTAATAGATTGAATGCTTCACTAAGACAGCTATCACAAGCTATGGCAATATATCCTTATCCTGCATTAAGAGAAAAAACTAACTGCTGGGTAGCTCAAAAAGAGCATACTGTCATTGTTGAAGGAGACAGTTGTATAATAACTACAAAATAACTTAAATACAATTAAAAGAGAAATTGAATAATACTAATAATACTAATACTAATAATAATACTAATAACTAGACTTAACAACTATCCATTGAATTGATTAGATTATTATATATAAAACTTGTTTATTTAATATTTATTATTAAATCTATTTAATTTTCTATTTTATTAATAAAATTTATTATTTTTTAATATAAAAATTATTTTAATCTTATATTTAAATAATAACCACATTAAGAATTAAATTTAAAATTTAAAAAATAATATTTAAAAAAAGAAGATATTGATTATATTTTA
>WRMT01000068.1 GCA_009777005.1 Methanobrevibacter sp.
TAGTTTCACGGAAAACAAAAAAAGAAATTAAATTGAAAGCTTACAAAGATAAAGTAAATAAAACTCTGGATACTTTTATCGACGAAGATTTAATTAAAGCAATTGAAAGCATAAAGATTACTTGTGAACAAAGAAATTTTGAAAATTTTGAAAGTATACCTGAAATAACTTTTGTAGAAATAGCTAAAAACAACAAGATAAAACTTGAAACATTAAAAGAAGAAGTAAAAAAACAATTATTTTAAAGCAGTTTAGGAAGCAAAAATAAATGAACTTAGTTTTTTACTTCCTGACATTAATTTTTATTTTAAAATATTTAAAATTTTTTGTGTGTAAAATTAAAATCTGAGAACACATAATCATACACATAAATTTTTAATTTTTATACATATCATACACATAAATTTTTATTTTTTATACACATAATCATACACATAAAAAAACCCAGATTATACACAGGTTTTAGCAAATCGTACACATAAAATTTATTTTCTAATACACATAATTATACACATCAAAATTTAAATTTTATACATATCCTACACATTAAAATTTAAATTTTATACATATCATACACATAATTTTTAAAAATCAATACTCATGATTTTCATATTTTTTCTTTATTATTTTTAAAAAGAAGTAAAAAATCAATTTTAAAATTTATAAGCTGTTATGGTAGTTTATTCATTAAAAAAGTCATGAATTTTACTTAGGAACCGTTACTGTTTCAAGTGTAAAAAAAAATATTCAAAGCTAAAAAAAAATTATACACATAACCGCATGTGTATATGTGTATAAAAATTTTGCGAGCCTATATTCGCAGTTTTATTATTATTATATATATATAAAAGTATTATCTATTATTATTATTATTATTATTATTATTACTGAAAATCCACAAATTTATTACTATTGATAATCTCTAAAATTAGAAATGTAGAGAAATAGGAGCTTGTCAAAGCTTCTAGATGACTAAAAATAATGGATTTATCTCATGATTCTATAAATATCAAGTAAATGATAAATAAAAATCACAAAAAACAATGATAACAAATTTACTATCATGTTACCAACCCTCCACTAAAATTAGTGAAAATAGAAACTTTCTAAAATAGTATATAGTTGTGAAAGTTTTTTTTCCTAAATAACATAACGTTAGCTAGAAGGGATCAAAACTTTTATACTCCTAAATCTCTACAAAAGTAATCTAACTTTTAAAAATAAATAATTTTATATAATTAAAAAAAAATATGTAAATTAGTATATGTTGTGAAAGCTGGGATTAAAACTTCTTGTTTTTAATCTCTTTTTTTCTTTAATCTTTTTTTTTATTATTTATTTTTAGGTATTAGCTATAGCTATCTCAATTAAAGATAGAATCCTCTTCTTTCAGAAGCTCCTTGTCGTTTAAATACTTTAAACCTGAATGAATTATTCATTGATTCAATTAATTCTTTTAATGCCCTTTTTGATAATTCACAAGGAGTAGGGTCATTACTCTCTATTTGTTCCTCTGAATAGTCCCCCTATTTTGATTTTGATAAAAAATTTTTAATTTGCATATTTGCAATAATGAAAAAATGTGAGCTGGAGAATTTTCTTATTTAATGAAATTATTTTTTTAAAATCATGTATAGTAGTGTATAGCAAAATGTATAGTGGGGTATTTGCTATACATTTTTTCAAACTTAAAGGAAATCGATTATTTACATACTTTTAAGCTCTTTCATTGCTTCTTGAAAAAATGATTTTTCGAGAATGTATAGTAGTGTATAGCTTGATAAATCTCAAATTACCATGCATGAAATAAAACCATCAACTTAATGTTCGTATATATGCTAACTAAAAAAAAACAAATATTTTCATAAAATCAAACATTACCAATACCTATACATACTATACATTATTAAAATAAAATAAAATAAATAATATATAAGAACTTCCTAAACACGCTATAACGCCCATAACTTCGAGTTTGGAAAATGTATAGTTTGAGTACAACTATGCATAACTATACATTTGCTATACATAGAGCTTAAACAAAGCCGTTTTGATCTTATTTTAATTAATTAGCTTCTTTAACAAAGTTTTTTTCATAAAGATTATCAATAACAGTTTCAATAGCTATTCCAGGATACTCTTTTCGTAATTCCTTATGATGTATCCTAGGATTATCTTTAATTTTATTAAATACTCTTTTTTCATCTTCATTTAACATATAAAGATTATCTTCAATAGCTATTCCAGTACTTTCATCGATTATATAGTTTGTACTATAATCTTTCTCTATTTGTCTATCTGATTTAAATTTAAACCCTCTATAAGATATTCCACTTGATTTTCGTATTTTAATTATTTTCCATTCATTATTCATTTGATTTTCGAAATATTCTTTTAACCAATTTCCCACGTCTATACTTAAATTAGATTTATCTAAATCATAATCTATTTTTTCTCTTTTGATAAATGATTCTAGTTCTGGTTTTATGATATTGTTTGATATAATGTCTTCGGTTTTGTTAGTAACTTCTATATGAAGTTTAAACCAATTTTGAATTGGATTATCTGTGTTTATTATCATTAATGTTTCAAAAGCACTTTGAGATGCTAAAAATGATTCTTTATTTTTTTTCATTCCTAAATATTCTTTAATCTGAGCATTCACATACCATTCTAAACCTTTAAAATCTTTTTTTAGCTTGTTATCTAAGTTTGGATCTTTTATATACTCATTATTTTCTAAATTATTCTTTGACTTTTCTACAAAAGTATTGGGTAGTCTTAAAAAATCAGTTCTGTATAATAGAGCCGTATCATCAATATCTATAATAAATAAGAAGTTGCTTAGTATGTACATCATAGGATTGGTTTCTGCTTTATAAACATCTGCACTTTGTATTTTCCTTGAATCTACTCCACGCCCCCCGCTAGACCGTCGTTTTAATGTATCTTCATTGCCTATAAATGTATTTCTTTTAGTTTCATCCATAAATATCCTATTTTTATTAGCTTGAGTTGTGGACTCACCAAATGTGTCATTTAAGAATTCATTAGGTTTCAAATTTGCGTGAAATCCATTTAATGTAAGTTCGCTAATTATTTTTAATATTTCTTTTCCATTATTTCCAATATCATCAAAATAAACACTTATTTTTTTACTTTTATTAATAGGGTGTAAATTTGACCCTAAACGCTGTAAATGATCATAATATAATGTTTCATTGTCTTTATCATTTTTTGGTATTAATATTTCTTGTAATGTTCTTTGTGTTCTTGTTATTTCATTATAATTCCAGTTGGGAGCTGTGTTAATATCTGGGTTATAGGTGAAAGGTTTAAATTCTCCTGTTAATTCATCTGTAAAACCAAGATACCTAATTGTAAATACTGATTTTTTGTTTTCTATAAATGTTCCATCTCTAATATCAAGTAACCCATTTTCAAAGCCCCATGCATAAGGGTTTGGTATATCTTCCCTCTGAATCCCTGTTAATATTGAATTTAATTGAGTATCTTGCAAAGAAATTTCATAATCATTTCTTATTTGAGTTCCTAGTGTTCTTTGATTTAATTCTATATGTCTATCTTGTTTTTCATCATAATAATAAAACTTATCCACGGTTCTTTTAACATCATATTCTTTTTCAACAACTTTTGAAGCTTTTAACTGGTATTCTATTTTATTGGATTTTGTTAGCCAATTAAAAACTATTGGCGGATTTACTATAGCTAATATAGTTCTTTTAATATCGGATAATTGATTTGGACTAATTATTTTTTTTGAATTCAAGAATTTAAAAAGTTTAGAAAATTCTATGCCTTTTAAAAAGTTTTCATCATAATATGCTTCTATAATTTCATTTAATTTATTATTATCCTCTATTGATAACTTCAATACTTCATAAATTGAACCATCTGACACATTATATTTTTCAAACAATTTAATAAAGTATAAAGATAGTAACATATGCTCTTTATCTCTTATTTTCTTATTGGGTATTGAATTATTAAAATAATCCCTTAATGTGTAGCTAATTATTGCAATTTGTGGTTTTTTTAATTCTTGCTTTTTATTAAAGAATATTTGAAACCAATTAAGCACAGGTAAGGTACTTTCAGGATTATTTAATGCAAGTATCTCTTTTTTAAGAGCATTGAAACTAGCAAATTTTTTATTATCAATATTATCTAAATCAATCCTAAACTTATTACTTATCCAGCCCTTAATAGTTTTAAAACCTTGTTCAGTCTCTCCTTGTGGGATTTTAAGTTCTTTGAAAATGTTAAAAACTTCGTTTTCATTTAAACCATGTCTTCTAAAATTACAAATAAGAATATATCCAAAATTATTTCTATTTGTCTCAACATAACCAGCTTCTATTATTTTTTTCAACAACTCTTCTCTAATTTCTGGATCATAAATTTTAGATTTCACTGATCCATTACTTACAGCAATATGATTATTTTCTTTATTTTCTGGCTTAATGTATTCTATTTGAATTTTTTCAGGTTCTTTATATATGAATCCCAATTTATTCTCTTTTACAATTTTTTTAATTTCATTTAAGATATTTTCTTTAGGTTTTGGATTTTCAAAGAATTCATTAATCTCTTGTTTTGTTGAAATAATTTTATAAATAGGTTTTATACCGTCTTTTTGTTCAATTTCACTAAAAGGGGCTACAAACTGCCGTCCATGAGTAAAATGTTCAATATGTTTATTAAGATAGGTTATAGATTTATTTCTTAATATTTCGATAGGATAATCTTCAGGATAATAGATATTTTTAAGATATTTATCAACAAAATCCTTAGTAGTCCAATAGAAAATATGATAACCTTGATTAGCTGTTTTATCTATCCAAACATTAGATAAATCTTTTAATAAATCATATAAATCTTTTCTTGTTTTTATTTTATAATCTCTTTTTTCTTCTGCTGTTAAATTAGCAAATATTTCATTTTCATCATTATTAAATTTTTTTAACTCTGTATCAGTTGGATTAAATCCATCTATATCTAATCCGCCTAACCAATAATCTCTATTTTCTTTATCAAAACCTAAAACAATTCCTATGTTCCCGTTATGTCTTTTTAGTTTGTTTTTTGTATTTGGTTTTGTTTGATATTTTTTCCATGTTTTATTTGTTTTCTTGGGATGTTCAAGAGTTATGAAATTTATTTTGCCTTCTTCAAATATTTGTTTTTCAAATATTGGATATTCCTTAATTATTTTTTTGTAAACGTTCGTTTTTTCTTTTAACTTTTCAGTTGCCACTATAATCTCTCCCTAAATCGAAAAAAAAGTTAAAAAATTGATAGAACTATCTAGAATAAAAAAACAGCCTTATATTAACAGCAAAAACTTTATATATGATAAAAAACAAATATTATATTTGTGCTAAACATATTTCTTCATATCTTGATAGTCTTTATTTCCCATGATACTCCCAAAAATATCATGCGAAATTCTATCAAATTTTTAATTACTCATTTTTAATTCCAAAATATGACCTCATTTTCGTTTTGGTCAAAATCTTCACACCCTAGCAACTTTTTTACATTTTCAATCTCGTTTTCATTTAACTGGGGCTCACTATGTACTATGATGTATAGATTTCTTGGTATAACATCTAGGAACTTTTTATAGCTTAATACCTCGTTAATTTCACGTATTAAACGTTCTTTAAGTTCTGAAGTTTTGTTTCTTAAATATTTTTTGAAAATTTTAATTTCTTCAGGATCTTCTAGTGAAAATATTTGTTCTAAATCAGAATTTTCAAACCACAATAACGCTAGATATTTTGATAAATAATCTTCTAGTATTTCATTTTTCATTATGTTACAACTCCTTTTTTAAATTTCTTCAATATCATTAGTCCACCAATGATTGATGCCGAAGTCTGAGTCACATTTTTGACTATATTTCATACCTAGATATTGTTCTACATTTCTCATATCCTCATCACTAAATTCATTATAGAATGTTTCGTAGCTAATATAATCATTATATGCTTCAAAATCTCCTTCCACAGTTTCTTCTACAATATTTTCAATACCTTTTTTTACAATTGGAGTCAACATGTTATAAATAGCTTTTAAAATCGCTAATTCATTTTCCAAATCTTTCAGCTCTTTTGTAAGCTCCATTTCAACACTTGGGCTTAAATCATACATTCCATTATCATAAATTTCACATAAATTTTTAACTTTCTTAATGGCCTCAATTGTCGCCATTAATACTTTAACTAAATCATTGTTGATTGTTCCACTCATTTAATTATCTCCTTTAAAATTATAACAATTGTTATATTTTTAAATATTATTTTACCTCATTTAAACTTTTAAATAGTTCTGCAATTGCAAATCTAATAGCATCTGATTTTTTTTTCAAATCAAAATGCTTCTGGATTCTACTAATCTTCTCTCTGTCACTTTCATTAGTTCTGAACGAACTGATATTTTTTGTATTCAATTTATTCAATCATCCTTTAATGTATTTTGCTAAATCTTCACTATTATTAACGTTTTTTAAAAATTCATCAATGGCTAATTTCATGATTTTATTTTTGCTGTAATGTATGCCTAAATCGGCTCTAATACCTAATTTTAATTCGTCTAGTCGGTTTGCTTGGCTGTGGTTTACTTCAACCCTTAAATCTTTATGCTCTTCGCTTTTCATAATTTTACCTATATATATTTTTTAGAAAGAAATTTAAAATATTACAATTCTTCCTATTTAACTATTGGTAATTACTACTATATAATACTTTCGGTAACAGTTTAAGGAACTTTTTTTCGAAAAAATAAAACCAATAAAAAGTTTTTATTACATCCCATTTGAAAATAACTGAAAGACTCGTTAAATCGGGGACTATATACAAGTAAAGAGTAAAAAATACAATCTCTCTGCTTCCAGGTATATGCTCTGTATATGGAACTTGCAAAGATTTATATGAAAATGAAAGATATTGATTTTGCTGAACATAAGCTACAATTTAAAAGAAATTTTTCCAAACAATTTTAATTTGATTATATCTGCAATCAAATAAACTGTAGCATTATTTAATGCTAAAAAAATAACAACATTGAAAAATCTAGAAAAATTACAAAAAATTTTTAGGAGACTACCCAAATTAAAGCTTTTTAAATTCCTTCATGCTTATTTTGAAACTTTTTAAAACTACTGGACTATTTCCCATAGCTATAGATTATTTGATTATAAAAACAAGAAATAATTTGATTATTTGGAGCTATTACTGATTTTATAGCAGTAGTTGAAATAGCTATTTTCTGATCATACTCGAAGCTGTCGTGTGTGGAGGAAATATATTCCAATTTTAAAAATTAAATAAAAACAGCTATTCTTTAATTTGTTTACTAAAGTAAAATCATAACGTCCACTTTCATTAATACTACGACTCCTAAGAACTTTTTAAGGGGAGGCTGTTTTGGTCACCCCCTCATCTAATCTTTAACATTAATTTTTTTCATTTACACATTACTAATTTTGGTCGCCCTACTTCAGGGCTACCTTTCATGATTAATTTTGTTCGATATTTCACGAACTATATAATTACAACAAAAGAAAGAGGAGAGTATTTTTAAAAAATTAGGTTTTAGATGGATCTCTCTAAAACTCAAATAATATTTTTCATTTAAAGTAGCTATTTCACGATTTAACGTATAATTAGTCCCTATAAGTGTTTCAGAAATAGCTAAGCCCGTTTGAATGTTTTTCATGCACAGATAAATAACATAAGGGTACAAAAATTCTATGGAAAAGGTATACACTATTTCTAGAAGCTCATAGAAAGCTTTTTCAAGTATTTTATTTTTCAAGGAACCGTTTCCACAAAATAAAAATATGAACATCAATATAACTCAACAAAAATATTATGGTTTTTCGACACCTCTCATAATTTAACTACTTGCATTAAAATAAAACACACTTACCAAAGGTAAGCATTTAAATTATAGCTCCTATCTTTTATTTGGACTATGAAAAATTAAAAGAAAAAATAGCTAAATATTATCATGTGGAAATAACTTTTGATTTGAAGACATTTTTTAACTTTACTCACCAAAAAAGCACCATATAGGCATTTAATCGACATTCTAAGAAACTTCTCATATAACGATTCAATAGATGATTATTAAACCAATCAAGTAATCTAATTTATTTTCAAAGAAAACCAAGAACTATTAATCTTTTTTTATATAGCTATTTTTTAAATTAATAAAAAAGGACTTCTTTTTTAAAATCTTTATTTTAAATTTATTCTAAATTTGAAGACATTATTGAACTTGGAAATTTTTTAGTAACTCCATAAAAAATAAATAGTAAGTCCATGAACTCAATATTATAATAATTAAGAACTCGTTTTTATAGGATTGATTAAATTGGTCAAAGCATTAATTAAAGCAAACAAAAAAGCAAAAAACAAAAAAGGAGTCCAGACATACAGTTATTTGATAAATCTTAATAAAAAAATTCTAAAAGAACTTAACATAGCTCCAGAATCAATAATAAATAATCCAATTCAAATAGAAATATTAGAAAAAAGTAAGTACAAAGAATTAAAAGAACCTAATAAAGACTTAGAAAACCAATTAAAGACAGAAACAACCGATTTAAAAGAAAAAAATGAATTATTAAAAACACAAATCAAAGAAGAAATAGCTAAAACAACAGAACTTAAAAACACCATTAAAGAGAAAACCCACAGAATAGAATACTTGGAGCTTAACACAAAAACACTTGCTGAAACCAAATCCAAACTAAACAAAACAAGGGAAACTAAAAATATACTGGAAAAAAGAAACAATCAACTAAATATAAAAATAGCTGAACTAACAGGGAAAATAGAAAGCTATGAAAAAACTAAAGTAGATATAGATGACATAGTGAAAACTCATAATGAATTCATACTAGAGCTAAATAAACAACATAACGACCAAGTAAAAGCACAAGACTCAAAACTTAGCAATTATTATGACATCTCTATGATATTAAACTTCATCATTGAAAGACTGGAAGCAATCAACGACATTAAGAAAAAATCTCTTAGTGAAATAAATGATTTATCAGTTTGGAAAATGATTAAAAAAGAGCATATAAAATTAATAGCTATGCACCACGAAAAAGAAATAGATAAGCAAAAAGAACTGGAGAACTTAAATAAGCAACTCAACGACCTTAAAGCAACTCAAAAGAAATTAGAAAACAAAAACTCTCCAATAATTGAATATATTATGAAAAAATAGTAAAATTTTGAACAAATTCTCAACAATCACTTAGGATCCATTGGGAAAAATTGAACCAATATCATAATTAATTTTTGTCGTATTTGACCAAAATTCTAAAATGCTTTGGAAATAGCTATATCTTATTTTAAATTAATGATTTAACAAACCAATTAATCATACGAAATAGGTATAAAAGTATCATTTGCATAGGGTGAATTATTAATATTTGGGTAAATTTTGACTTTTGTTTTAATAAACATTATCAATATGTTCTTTTGATTATTCAGAAAAATAAATAAAAATTACATATAAGAAAGTTCAGTTTGAATTGATTTAATTTGCTTTGTTCTTCTTAAAACAGGTTTATTCCGATAATTATAAGCTGTTACAGTAATGTATTTACCTTTAACATTACCTTTAACGAAAGTACTTCTATATGGCTCAGCATATTGATCATAACCTTCAACGACTCTTAAATTCTTCCAATTCTTACCATTAATTTTTATATTAACAAATTTAATTGATTTCAACTCTCTACTTGACCCATGTATCCCTACACGTACATCACTATAACCATAAAACTTACAATTTTGATCAAATCCATTATAACAATTAGATTCATAATCCATATTACGACGATGTTCTTCACCTACATGATAACGTAGTGGTTCACCATCATTTATAGCAATTCTCATAGCAGCATTAATCGACCCTACAGTTAAACTGATAGCTAATATTAAAAATAATGCTATTAATATTTTATTTAATTTCATTTTCAATCACCTCATTATTATTAATTATATTCTCATTATTGTTATTAATTACATCACATCTTTTAATATGCCTCTAAATTATTTATATTTATGCTCTTTTTACGCCCTTAAAGAGCCAATATTAACTTTAAAATTAAGAAAAAATTTTAAGACATGGATAAAAAAACAATCGATACTCTTTCATTTATCAAATCATCAAAGTATCGGACTAAAATACTACTATTTATTGGAAATAAAACAAAAATTCCTTCTGAAATAGCTAAACATGTTAATTTAAGCAATACTCATACAAGTAAATATCTTAATTCTATGAAAGAAAAAAAATTAATAATATGTTTAAATGAAGAAGCAAAACGGGGCCGATTATACCAGTTAACAGAAAAAGGATTTGAAATACTGGAATATTTAAAATAAAACTAAGCACTTTTCTACATCATATTATACATTCTTATTCTAAAAAAAAAAATATAATCTTTATTTCATTCTTTAACAATCTATTTTTTTTAAAATCATGTTTAAAGTATGGTTCAAACTTCATATAAAATACCCAGTTGATATAGGGCAAACTAGGGTAAATATGCGAAGTTGAGCAATACTTTATCGATTAAGGTACAGTTAAAACAACAGTGCCTAAAATCTCTCTTAAATTATCAATTAAATTATCAATTTGAGTAATTTCCACTATATCTTGTCCTATTGGTTCTGAAGAACCTTGAATAATTCTTTTAAGAACCTTTTTTTCACCCATAGCTTTAAAATAAAGTTCTGTAAGGTTTTTCTTAGTGGAGGACATTTTTAATAATCTCCACCAAGACCAATATATTCTATTGTTTGCTTTAAAACTTTAGTATCTCCAGTTCCAGCTATTTTTAAGACGTTTAGTTTTGAACCAGTACTGAAAGTACTGATTAAATTTGTTTTACTATCTATGACTTTTTTAATTTCAGGATTTAAGTTTTTAAACATTTTTTACTTCCTAAACTGCTTTGAAGCTCTACAGCTCCTATACTATTATATGTATATTTTAGTATATAAAGCTATCTATCTATATTGATAACTATATAATTTAGTTTAATACTTAACTTTAAATACTAAAAAATTTATAAATAAAAATATATAAAATAAAGTTGAGTTGAAAACAATGCCAAAATCTCAAATTAATTACAAAATAGAAAGAGAAATAAAAACCAAAATTGTAACATTAGCTGAATTGAAAGGAGTTAATCAAACTGAATTAGTAGAAGAATATTTAAAATGTGGAATTGAAAAAGATAAGGAGCTATTCAAAAAACTTATGGAATAAAAACAAAAGAAAGCAGTTTAGGAAGTGTAATAAGTGGCTAAATATACTAGAAGAATAGATGGTTTAATATCTGAAAGTGACAAAGAAAAATTAGAGGCTATTAAAAAAGAAAACAATGATATAACTGTAAGATACATTATAGAGGATTTTATAAAAGATTATTGTTCAACAGAACCAAAAGGAATTAAAATAATAATCAAAGAAATTGAAAAAGATATTGAAAAAATTAATAATCAAATTAATGATCTAGTTTCACGGAAAACAAAAAAAGAAATTAAATTGAAAGCTTACAAAGATAAAGTAAATAAAACTCTGGATACTTTTATCGACGAAGATTTAATTAAAGCAATTGAAAGCATAAAGATTACTTGTGA
>WRMT01000069.1 GCA_009777005.1 Methanobrevibacter sp.
TTTTAAATTTTTTTTTTTAGTTTTTTTTTTCTAGTTAATATTTTTATTTCTTATTTTTGATGTAATTATATAATTAAATAAAAAGTAATTAAATTATAAATTTTTTTTTTTTTTTTTTTATTCTGTTTTTTTTAAAATAATTTTTTTTTCTCAAAAAAAATTTGGATTTTTTAAATTTTACTTAAACTCAATTATTCCTTGATAAAGATTATAATTTTGTTTATTTTAAAAAATATTTTATTTTTAAAGTTAAAAAATCTATGATTTTATTTATTTTTAGAAAATAAATCATTAGTATTCATTATATTAAATTCAATTAAAAATTTTATTTAATTTTATATTAAATAATTTTTTAAGAGATATAATATGTTTCAAGTTTTTTTTTTTGCAGAGTTTTTTTTTCGTGACAGTCAAATGAAGATTTATGAGTGTTAGAAGGAATTTTTTTCAAGTGATGGTTTTTAAAGCTATATCAAGCATATTCGAAAACGAATCAAAACTTTCCATGAGTGTTCCACTAGGTTTATCTAAAACATGGTATATTTTAGATTATGAATTCCAAACAATACTAAATACTATAGTTGTCCTTTTTTAAAATTTTTATTAAATTAATTTACAAAACACTCTATTTTTAAACTTACTTTTCTAAAATATGTGGTTTTGCTTTAATAGATTTAATTGTACCATACTTTATTGCCATTTGACACCAACCTAAATTACCTCCAAGTTTATACAGAAAACGTGGGATTTTAGGACTAACAAAAATATTCTGCTTCTTTGTATAGCTATTCTCTATTTCATTCCCAAGTTCCAATAAAACAGTATAAACATTGGAAGCTGAACCATCTTTGCTTATATTTTTACTTTGTGAACTTACTAATCCTCCACCACCAATACCTATACCATATCCCCATCTCATCCCCAAACTAGTGGAAAAGTTTTTCAATATGTCTAGAGCAACTTGAGTATGTTCTGCTTCAAAAAAACCACAGTTGCAGATGGCATATACTCTTGGACTTTTTCCATTTGTATCTGTAGCTGCTTGTTCTAGCATGGTTAAAACCTTAATCAATGGTGCTGGAAGGGAATCTATATAAAGTGGAAAAACAAAAAGGAACACCTCAGCTTTTAAAATATCTAAAATCGCCTCTGAATTGTTTTCCATCTGAATTAGTTGGGTTGCCTGATAAACTGTAGATTTTCCGATGAATTCTTCAATTTTTTCTATGAACCTACTGGATCCACTATTTTTTACTTTTGGGCTTCCATTAATAATTACTGTGTTAATCATTTTAACACCTCTAATGATAATATATTTTCCAGTGTTTCCATCACATCATCAATTTCATTAGCATTTTCCAGAATAAATACAAAATGTTTAGGAGGTCGCATATTCAAGGCATTACGATTAGCTAAAGTTCTAAAAGTTTTCCTTTCTTCTGATGTACAATTTCCATATCCAATTGTAATGGTAACAGGAAACTTGTCATATCTCCTTTTATGATGCATTTCACCATTTACAATTTCGAAAAAAGGTGAAATATTTCCAATTGAACGGTCTAGAAAAGATTTTATATCATAGCTATAGCTACCATATGTGATTTTTGAAAGAAATATCACAACATTCGACCGAATTTCTTCACCTGCTACCTTATTGGCACAGTCATCTGTCATAACACAAAGCCCAGGTGTTTTCATCCAGCAATTAAAACAGCCAACGCATGATCTAATCTCATCACCATTTAATATGATAATTTGTGCTTCATCACCTACTTTTTCCACAATTTTTTGAGTTTGAGAGGATAAATTCAAGCCATCATATGATAAACTATCTCTATCTCCTAATATCAGTATTTTCATTACTTCCCATCCTTCAATAATTATAATTAAAAATTGTTAATCTCGTTTTCATAGCTATTGATAATTATTAGTCTTTTTTTTATAGCTATTGATGATTATCCAGTTTTTTTCTTTTTTTATAGCTATTAAGTGTTTTTAATCTTTTTTCCATCTCAATTATCCTGTGTTTAGAATTAAATTTATAATCATAATTTAAAATTCCTTTTAAATTAGATTTTCCATTATTTTTAAGATTAAATTTTATAATATTTTTAAATGAATTTTTTAAATTATTATTAAATTTATATTTAGATTTATTTTTAAAATTATATTTAGCTGAATAATCATGAATATATTTATATTGTGGTGAAGTAATGAAATATGGCGGATAGGGAGAATAAACTGCATTTTCCGTCATGGACATATCTAATAACTTCTGATAACACTCATTATGTCATATTTTCCACTTCTGAACCATTCAAAATCGCCGTTGACCACCAAACTACATAATTGTATGTCAGAATTTTGTAGAATGACAGTGTTTTTTTGATTTTGTGAGGTAAGCTGGCAAACTTAGACCTGTCTGTGAATGTGGATTGTACAGCCACCAACGACAGGGAAGCATATACCATTTGTTATGTGATGGAAAAACCACACGAAACACTCGCCAAAGATGGTGGATGGAAACATTATGCCAATAATTGCTTTATTTTGTCTTTTACAACCTTAAATCAAATGCTTTTTTTGATTTTCCATTAAATCCAATATTTTCATAAAATTTATGGGCTTCAGTCCTTTTTATTCCACTTTGCAAAACAATTTTATAACAATTATTTTCTTTGCCATAATTTATAGCCATTTCCATTAATTTTTTCCCAATTCCTTTTCTCCTATAATTATTATCTATAATTACATTTTCTATAAATCCAATTGATTTTCCATTACGAGATAAATTCGGAATGATACATATGTAACATGATCCAATAATATTTCCATTATCTTTAGCTAAAAAATATTTTATATTATTATTTTCAATTTTATCCCATATTTTATTTCTAATATCCAAATTAAATGTTTTTAAAGAGTTATTATTTTCATCAAGTTGTTTATTTAATTCAACAATACCATTTAAATCTTTTCTGTTTCCAACTTCAAAAATCATAATATTCTCTTCCTTAATGTATTTATTATATAAAATATATTTTTAGTCAATCCCTATTATAATTACTTTTGAAAGTGTCATATAATTCATATTTTAAATTTTTCCCAATATATTTGCTTGTGTAAAATATTTCTGCCTTGATATACTGTGGAAATGGTTTTTCCGTTTTGTTTGAAGGTAAAATAGTCTCGCCTGAAACCTCTCCATTGTTTCAATTGTTCAGCGACTTGAATTATTTGTTAGTAAGGTCAAGTGTTTCATATTTAATCCTTTCTACTCTATATTCAAGCGTTATAAACGATTTGTTTCTCGTTAAATATATTTCTTCCCGCTTGACCAATACCAAATTCTCGGAACGAATGAATGCATCAATTTCATTTTCATTCACTTCGTTTGAGATATCTGCTAATTTTTCAAGCGATTTATATCTTGTCTTTGTAACAAAAGACGTTTGCCTATTTTTTTGAATGACAATAAATAAAACTCCTTTGTTACTCAACATATCAATTATTTTCTTTAACGTGGTCTTTGGCTCTACATATTCGAGAACAAGCCCCACAAAAAACAAATCAATATCGTTTATTTTCAATTCATCTGTTTGTATATCCGCATGAATGGTTTCAATTTGATTTATTTTGTTCGCAAAATTTTCATTTGTCCTGTCAAGATAATTCCGATTAATATCAATGGTGTAAATGCGTTTTGTAAATTCACATTTTATATGCTCCAAGCCGTTTCCCGTAGCACAACCCAATAGGGCAAAGTTTTCGGGTAGATATTTATCGAGGCAATATTTTGTTAAACTGCTCAAAACCTGTGCCTGACCAACTTCAGTCATATGGTTTTCGTAATCGGAATATGGTATTTCTATCCAAGGATTTTTTGATGGTATTTTCTTTTCATAAAGTTGATATTGTGTATTCATAACTGTTGCCATACCCTGTGGTACAAACCCAAAATCTTCGTAATATCTACAAAGTCGTGCTAAATCTGGTGGACAGTCAAGCCGTAATAAATGTATATCCTTTTCAATCAGAAATTGTTCAATCATATGCAGAATTGAATAACCTATTTGATTTCCTTTAAGACTTCGTATTGTTGTTAAAGAATGAATATATCCTGATTTATCATTTCGTTTGCCCCAAAAAATTTCATCTTCAAATTGAAGTCTGAACATACTGACGAGTTCAGAGTTCTCATTTTCAACGAAATAAAATTCGTTATTGTTAAATCCCTGCTTAATCCATTCGATATACTCTATGGGCGGGGAAAGCCACTCTTGCCAATAATCAATGGCATTGTTTTTCAGCCATATAGCTGCTTCACGCAATAAACAAAATCCTATATCTATTTCGTAGGGAAATGCTTCTCTGATTTTCAGGGTCATATTATTTCACTTCTTTATACATTAAAATCATATCTGCAGACATTCCAAAACTATTTTTCGTATAAAAAAATTCACTCGGAAATCCCCTTTTGATAAGAAGTACCATGTTTGAATAGTTTTTTTTTTGGGGGCTTCATCTCTTTTTCGATATTTTCCAAAAAATATTTTCCAATTCCCTTTCTTTGAGCACCATATTCTATGAAAAAGTCGTCAATATATACATCTATTTTATTGATATAGTAAAACTTGTGTGGAAGCATTACACCAATAATTTTATTGTTTTTGGAGATACAATAATTTTCGGCATGATTATTTTCAATGGCATTTTTTATTTTTACCTGTGCAAATTCCTTTTTCCAATTTTCATGTCAAGGCTCCTTTTCACACGTTTTTAAGCATAATTTGGTTATTTCGTCCATATCGGCAGAAGATATTTTTGGGGATGATTATTTCCCTGTTTTTCAACTATTTAATTGTTTCGTCTTTTTATGATAAAAAAGTTCGGGGTCGCCATCGTCCAATCCTTCGAGTTTGCCAGCAAAAATAAAGTCGGCTTTCATCAATGTTTTCTACATCTGAAGGTTAGAACTGTTGGTTGAAGTAAATACTTTGTCTGCCTTGCATTCTTTGCACAGAAGGTCAAATACTTGCCTCCCTATCCTCTTGCCTCTGTATTTTTTGTCTATGATGATGAGTTCTATCCACCCCTGACCAAAGAAACGATAATCGAATATGACAAAACCAACTGCTCTGTTGCCTTCCAAAACAATAAAACATTCATTGTCCGATATTGCTTTTGTTATTTTTTCTTCCCTTTTAAGTAAAACATGCTGTTCATTGTCAAGGGCATAATCAATAGCTATTGCTAATGTTTTTTTTTTTTTTTTGTTGCCAATTTTAAACTAACTCTTTCCATATTTACTTATTCTCTGTCCGGTTACTTTTTCATTATCTCTTCGGGTTGTACTTTCTTCTCGGCACGGTGCTCTCTCGACGACGTTTTCACCACATTGAATCTAACATCAGAGGGTTTTAGCATAGTAGCTGCTTACATTACTATTTTACAGGTGACAAACGTTCAATTTCGCACTGTTAGGAATTTGCAAAGAATGTTATTAGATATTAATGCTGTATTACTTTTAGCTGTTAGGAAAGTTACTCAAAGAATTTTACACTTTCTAATTAATTTTTTTAGCAATTCACTGGTTTATCTAAGAAAAAAACGGCAGTATCAAAATAAACACTTGGAACCATTATAAAATTCCATGTAATTTTTATTTAGATGGAAATACTACTTGTTTTATATCAGAATTTCAATGCTTTTCTCATCCTTCCATAATTATTATTTAAAATTGATAATCTCATTTTTATAGCTATTGATGATTATCCAGTTTTTTTTCTTTTTTTATAGCTATTAAGTGTTTTTAATCTTTTTTCCATCTCAATTATCCTGTGTTTAGAATTAGATTTATAATCATAATTTAAAATTCCTTTTAAATTAGATTTTCCATTATTTTTAAGATTAAATTTTATAATATTTTTAAAATTATTTTTATTTTTTAGATTATTATTAAATTTATATTTAGATTTATTTTTAAAATTGTATTTAGCTGAATAATCATGAATATATTTATATTGTGGAGAAATAATGAAACCTGCTTCTTCTGATTTCAAAGTAGAAATATTAACTTTATTTAAATTTCTAATAATTCTTCTTTTTAATTTTTTATCTTTTATTTTTTTACCTAGAAAAATTGGTGTTTGAACAGCTGAAGAAAGTTTATAGCTATGTCTTGCATTTTTTCGCTCTAATTTTCTGTTATTCAATATCTCAGAACTTTCCAAATCTAAATTTTCATCTCTAAAAGGAATTCCTGCATCCGAAAGAGCTATGGTTTTCTCATCACTACTTGAAATAGCTTTATTTATATTATTAACATTGGGTGAAGCTATTGTTCCTCCGTGTATTCTCCCAAACACAGGACCTTCACCAATATGAAAACCTGCTTCTACAAAAGCATATCTTACACCTGCAGCTAAGGTATAAGTAGCTACTATTCCATCACTTTTAATAACCCTTTTCAATTGTCTAAAAAATTCTACTGTACATAGCTCTGGAGCCATAGCTGGAGAATATGGATCAAGAAATATCCCATCATAGCTATTATCTTCTAACTTTTTAACAGTTTCACGAGCATCTTCACAATATATGGATATAGCTACATTATCTGGAATATCTTCCTTTTCCAGTTTAAGAGCTAAATAGTTTTCATCAATTAATTTAGATTCAATAGCTTTTTTTACAATTTCATGACTTTTAATAGGACTTGGACTAAGAATACCTGCAGCTAATGTTTCAATAGAAATTTCAACCATATCAATTGAAAGTTTCACAGCTTTTCCACTACCATTATTAATATTTTTTAAAAAATCTTCAATCATTGCCGCTGAATTGTATCCTAAACCACTACAAATATCTAAAATAGCTATATCTTCCTGATATTTTAAATTTTCCAACTTTTCATTAGATATTAAAATAGCTAAATTTTCAGTATTATTAGAATTTTTCAGATTCTCATTAGAAAGTTCCTTTTTTTCCAATATTTTCTCATTAACGATATTCTCATTT
The DNA here is from genome assembly GCA_009777005.1 of Methanobrevibacter sp. Taxonomy (GTDB): domain Archaea; phylum Methanobacteriota; class Methanobacteria; order Methanobacteriales; family Methanobacteriaceae; genus Methanorudis. Next base: position 7,018 of record WRMT01000069.1, read on the forward strand.
CTCAGTAGCTTACTCTTGTTAATATTTTTAAAATAGCTATTTTTAAATGGTTTAACAAACTTTTCAAATGATTCAGTTATAGCTCCATTTGAGTTGTGCATAGTTTCTATTTTTCCATCAAAATCTGGTGAGTTAAGTGTATATGATCCATCTTCAGTTTTTATAAAAAAATCAATTGATTCTTTTTTAAGATTAGAACGGTAGCTACTTTGAAGAGTTTCTCTTTCTTTTGAAAAATAGCAATTCATTTTTTTTATAAGTGCATCACGAGAATTTTTTGGATTTGGTTGAAACGGATTCATGTAACTCATATTTTTTAAAAATTTAAATTTTTATTAATTATTTCAAAATTAATAGCTATTTTCCATTAATTTGAAGATTTTTATAAAAATATTTTAAAATATATATTTAAATGACTATTTTAATGGGATTGATTATAGTATAAATCTAATTTATATTTATATCTTAATTATTTTAAATTATTAAAGTTCTTATTTATATTTTTAACAAAAACTTTTTATCATTGATTTCTCTAAAGTTTTTTAATTCATTGAATTTAAGTAAAATATTCTTTAATTTGATAAAATAATATTATTTAAATTTTATTTAAGAAAATATTAATCTATAATGTAGTAAATTATAAAATAAAAATTGTAAATTAATATTTAAAATAATGATTAGCTAAACTTTATATCCAAGACTATATAACAATTTAATTACTTTGTATTTTTAGACTTTGTAAAATCTTTATTTTCTAAAACTTATAAAAATTGAAGATTTTTATAAATAATTAAAACTTCGTTTTAAACTTATAAAAATTGAAGATTTTTATAAATAATAAAAAACATATTGGATATTAAGATAAGGAGTAATTTAAATGAAAAAGTTGCCACAAGGTATTTCAACATTTTCGAAATTAATCAAAAATAATTATATTTACGTAGATAAGACAAAATATATCTATGATATGATTAATGAGGGAGAGGTATATTTTTTATCAAGACCTCGAAGGTTCGGAAAATCTTTGTTGGTATCTACTTTGGAAGAATTATTTAAAGGTAATAAAGAGCTTTTTAAAGGTCTTTTCATCTATGATTTGTGGAATTGGAATCATGATTATCCAGTTATTAAGTTAGATTTTACAAAAATTGGTCATAAAAATCCTCAAGTTTTGGAAACTTCATTAGACGATTTTATAAATCAAAAAGCAAGGGATTTTTCAGTTAATCTTATAAGTAATACATTAACCACCAAATTTGCAGAGTTAATTGAACAAATTCATAGAAAAACTGGAAAAGAAGTTGTAATTTTAATTGATGAATATGATAAACCTATCAATAATCATCTTGATGATATTGAATTAGCTAAAAAGAATCGTGATGTTCTTCGGAATTTTTATCAAGTTTTAAAAGGAAATGATGAAAATTTAAGATTTTTATTTATAACTGGAATAACCAAATTCTCTAAAACAAGTATTTTTTCTGATTTAAATAATCTCACGGATATTACAATACAAGAAAAATATGCAAAGATTTGTGGATACACACAGAATAATTTAGAAAGCTATTTTAAGGAATATTTACTTGAACTTAGTGAATCTACTGAGATGGAATATGAAGATTTACTTTTAGCTATTAAAAAATATTATAATGGTTATTCATGGGATGGTAAAAACTTTTTATACAACCCTTTTTCAATACTAAAGCTTTTTTATACTAAAAAATTTGCTAACTATTGGGCTGAAACTGGAACACCTAAATTATTAGTAGATTTGCTTAAAACTACTAATGTAGATTTAGATATTTTAATAAAAAAAGAATATGAATTTAAAGGCACTTTTCCAAATTTTGAATTAGAAAACCTTGATTTTCACACAGTTTTACTGCAAACAGGCTATTTAACTATTAAAAATGAAATACTTCGCCCACCTAATTCTTCTCTCTACATTATAGGAATCCCTAATAAAGAAGTAGAAGAATCTTTATTTAGCTATATTTTAGGTTTTTACACTAATTTTAGTGCAGAAAGCATAGAGCCAATGACGAAAAAGATGTTAACCTACATCTACAAACAAGATGAAACAAAACTTCAAAAATCCCTTGAAACATTACTTCATAAAATACCAAACTTAATATATGGTGAGTTTAAAAATGAAATAGAAGCTTATTACAAAGTTCTTGTTATTTCATGGCTACAACTACTTGGTTTTGACATTGAATCAGAAATAATGACTCTTGAAGGAAGATTAGATGCATTGGTTAAACACAAAGATTTAGCTTTAATATTAGAATTTAAGTATGATGATAAAAAATCTTTTCAAACAATGTTAAATGAAGCAGAAAATCAAATTATAAAACGAGGATACTATAAACCTTATCAAAACATGAACATTTCAATACTTACAGTAGCATTTAAATCAAGAGAAGTTAAATGTAAATTTAAACTTTTAAATGAACTTTTAAAAGAATATAAAAATAGAAAATAGATAGTATAGAATATCTACCAATTTATTATTTTTTATAATCCTTATATAGCTACAAACCATTCTTTAACCTATCATCTTTGTTAATATTTTTAAAATAGCTATTTTTCAATGGCTTAACAAATTTTCCAAATGATTCTGTATAGCTCCATTTGAGTTTAAAAGGATATAGTGTGAATGATACCAAAAAGGGTATTAACCATACAAAGAATCCCTATAAAATTCCAATTTTCCATTTCATAATCTCGTCTCTTTAACTATTATTATAAAATAGATTTATTAATGAATTTATTTAAATATTATTATGATAAATGATTATAAATCATAAGAGTATTTTTTTATATTCATAATTGTATTTGTTTTATCACTAGAAAATTATCTTTATTTAATATTTTGATAAAATGATTATAATTCCTAATTGTATTTGTATGATGAAATTCATGCATATTAGCTAATAAATAAATTTACTACATTTTTAAATAGTATAATGGAGGGGTTAAATGGCTATTCATCCTATTGAATTTAGATATGGAACACCAGAAATGAAAAATATCTGGGAATCTGAGAATAAATTGCAAAAAATGTTAGATGTTGAATCTGCACTTTCACAGGCAGAAGCTGAACTTGGAATAATACCTAAAGAAGTAGCTAATGAAATTAAAAATAAAGCTAATATAAAATTTGTAACCTTAGAAAGAGTAAATGCAATAGAAAGAGAAACAAACCATGATATAGCTTCTATTGTTAAAGGATTAGCTGAGCAATGTTATGGTGATGCAGGGGAATATGTTCACTTTGGAGCTACTTCAAATGATATTGTTGATTCATCTCAGTCATTATTATTTAAAGAATCCATAGAAGTTCTCGAAGAAAAAATAGAAAGGCTAACTAAAATCATCTTAGATTTAGCTGAAAAACATAAGGAAAATGTTTGTATTGGTCGTACACATGGTCAACATGCTCTTCCAACTACTTATGGAATGAAATTTGCTTTATGGGCAGATGAGTTACATAGACAATTTCAACGCTTAGAATTTTCAAAAAAGAATTTGTGTGTAGCTATGATGGATGGAGCTGTTGGAACAACAGCTGCACTTGGAGAAATTGGCTGGGATGTTCATAAAAAAGTAGCTGAAATATTAAATCTCCCATCAGCTACAATAACTAATCAAGTTGTTCAAAGAGATAATCACGCTGAGTTCATGATGGTTATGGCTAACATAGCTACTACCTTAGATAAAATAGCTATTGAGGTTAGAAATTTACAACGCACAGAGATTATGGAACTTGGAGAGTATTTTGACCCGGAAAAACAAGTTGGCAGTAGTACAATGCCTCATAAAATGAACCCTATTACAGCTGAAAGAATTAGTGGTGTTTCAAGAGTGATAAGGTCATATGTTATTGCAGCTATGGAAAACAATCCTTTGTGGCATGAAAGAGACCTTACAAATTCTTCATGTGAAAGAATAATTTTCCCTGAAGCCTGTATACTTACAGATTATATTCTCAACCTTACAATTAAGCTAATGAGCAATCTTGTCTTTTATGAAGATAATATTGAAAGAAATTTAAACATGACTCGTGGTCTAATAATGGCTGAACGTTTAATGGCAGAACTCACACGAAAAGGTATGGGACGACAAACTGCTTATAGTGTTGTACGTGAATGTGCAATAAAAGCTAATAAAAATCAAGAAGAATTACTTTCTGAAGTAATTTTAAGCAAAGATGAACTAAAAAAATATTTATCTTTTGAAGATTTAGAGGAAATTATGAACCCTCATACTTATGTTGGTTCTTCTAAAAGAATAGTTGATGAAGTTTTAAAATCTTCTAAAGACTGGTTTTAAACTTTATTAATTTTTTTAATATTTTTTATTTATTTTTAAGAGTTTTTTTATTTATTTTTAATATTTTTTATTTATTTTTATTCATGGCATTGTAATTTTTCATATCCAATTATTTTTTTAAAAAACCTTAATAAAGATTAAGTTAAATGTTTAATAGTTATTATAATAATGAAATTTTATTATAAACTTTAATCAATATTTTAATTTAATTTTTTAGCTAATAGTTATTTTTAATTATAATTATTTTAATTAAAATTTAAATT
>WRMT01000070.1 GCA_009777005.1 Methanobrevibacter sp.
ATAAAAAGGAATTTAATAAAATTATTATCATTTTATAAAATTATTATTTTAACAAAAATTAAAGTTTTTATATAATAATTTCACTATCATGAAATTTTGAATATAGACAACTTAAATCAAATGAAAATGGAATTTTATTAAGTTATATAATGTCTTTGCTTAAAAAATCAATCAGGTTAATATGTTTTATGCCCTGGCGAGACATGTCAAATTCATCCATTGTTATTATATATTTTGGATAATTATTTTGAATCCTAAGTAGTGGCTCAAATTCTCGATTTATAGTACTTTCTTCAGCTAAAATATATGAAACTTGAATATAAATAATAATATCTGGCTTTTTACAAACAAAATCAACTTCTTTTTCTCTAAATTTACCTACTGTTATATTATATCCTCTTCGAAGTAATTCAATATAAACAATATTTTCAAGAACTTGACCAATATCCCTCTGGTTATTTCCATAAATAGATTCTCTAAATCCTAAATCAACCAAATAAAATTTCTCACTATGATTTAAAATTTTTTTTCCTATTAAATCTTCTCTTTTAACTTTATTAATTAGACAAGCTTCTTCTATATAGGATAAATAGTTATATATTGTATTAACTGATACATTAATATTATCTTTTTTTAGATATTTAACAATACTATTTGCAGAAAATAGTTGTCCCACATTAGCCATTATAAATTGAAGTATTCTATATAGTAAGTCTATATTTCTAATTTCATTTCTTTTGACAACATCTTTAAAAATTATTGAATTATATAAATCAGTTAAATATTGAATCTTTTCAAAATCTTTAAATTTCAATGTTAAAGGCATTCCACCGAATTTAAGATATTCTTCAAATAGTCCTTTTTTATAAGAGTTTTTATATTTTGAAGTTTGATTAGAGTTTTTATATTCTAAAAATTCTAAAAATGAAAAAGGATAAATTTTTATTTCAACAAAACGTCCTGTTAAATAAGTAGCTAGTTCCCCTGAAAGAAGTTTAGCATTTGATCCTGTAATATAAATATCATATTTTCCTTCTGCTAAATAGGAATTAATAAGTTTTTCCCAGTTTTCAACTTCTTGTATTTCATCAAAAAATAAGTAATTTTTCTCTGATTTATTTTTGACTAAATTATCAATCAACTTATCTAATTGGCTAATGTTTTTTATATTAAAATATTCTTTTAACTCAAAATTTATTAAAATTATATTTTCTTCTTTTATTCCCTCCTTTTTTAGCTCTGAAATCATCTGTTTCAAGATTGTTGATTTACCACACCGTCTAATTCCACTTATAACCTTAATAATATTTTTATTTACATATGGTTTGATTTTTCTTAGATATATTTTTCTTTTAATTAAATTAACACCTCCTTAAATTAATGATTTCTTTCATTATACTAATAAAATTTTAAAAAAAATCAAAATATTTCAATATAATTAAAAAACTTTAAAAAAAATCAAAATATTTCAATATAATTAAAAAACTTTAAAAAAAATCAAAATATTTCAATATAATGAAAAAGTTAAGATATATTATAATCATTATATTATTTAAATATTATGATCGGGGATTGAAAAATTGTCAGTGAAAACATAATGCAAACCGTTATTGCATGGTTTAAAAAAGAATCCTATAACAATATTCTCTTTTTTCATCTAACGTTCAAAAAAAATATTTTATATTATGTAGTTTGACGTGTGAAGATGTTTTTGCTTCTGAAAAAATCACAATCCATGACACAAATATAATAATGTACAGTAGCTAAAGAGGATGGGCAATAGTGATAATTCCTGACAATGTAAGAATTTATAATCATCATGGATTTATTCATATACACTTCACTTTAAAGGGAAAAAACATGAAATTAAAGAAAAAAACATGGATAGGTTAAAATATAATAGTGAAAAATATAACAAAAAACAAGGAATTAGATTTAAATGAATTAAAAGAGGAATTATTATGATGAAAATTACATTAATCAAAAATATGAGTGGAAAATAGTTAATAAAGAATTTGAAGATATTTATGGATCAATGGAAAGATTAAAAAGAATATTTAAAAAAGATTCCGAGAATATGAGACTATGCACAGATCTTGATGAATGGGAATATTTCATTAAACATCCAAATGAAAATGTTCAAAAAAAAAAAAAAACATATAAAATTCACAGAAGACCTTAACTTAGGAAAACTCGAATTAAAATTATTAAGTATGATAAAAAGTGAAAACCCTAAATCTATTAGAGATTTAGCCTTGAAAGCTGAAAAAGACCCAACAATGTAGAAATAAAATTAATCACTTAGCTGAAGAAGGACTGATTAGCTTTGAAAATGGATTAAAAAATAGTAAAAAACCAGTTTTAAATTATGATAAAATCGAAATTGCAATATAAAAATTATTATATAGTATTCGACAAAACTTTTGAAAATGTCAATCTGGATTAATTTATCAAAATTTATTTAATAAAATATGATTTAAGAGTTTTAAACAAGTTAAAAAATATCATTCTTTTAAATCAAATGTCGAGTACTATAATCCTCAAGTAAAAATATTATTTAAAAGGAAAAGGATAATTAAGAATTATCTCTCATCCATTTTGCTCCAGCTTCTAAAACTTCAATATTTATGTCTATTAACTTTGGTTTAGAGGCAAAAATTTCTCTAATTCCTTCACAATATGCATCTTTGGAGAGAATATTCATATTTTTACCTATCTCCATTAAAACTCCAAGAATAGCTGTATTCATAGCTTTAGGATTACCACAAGAAGTAGCTATATCCACTGCTGGAACTGAAACAACTCTTATTTTTCTATCAGTTTTATATTCTCCTGCACGGGAATCATGGATTAATAGTCCTTTTTCTTTAACTTCCCCATGGAATTTTTCTAAAGCGGGTTTATTCAAAGCTATTAACACATCACATTCATTAACAACAGGAGATCCAATGGTGTCTCCAGCTATTACAACAGAACAATTTGAAGTTCCTCCTCTTTGTTCAGGTCCATAGCTAGGATACCATGAAACATGCCTACCTTCACTGCATGCTGCTTCTGCTAATGTAAGTCCTGCACTTAATACTCCTTGACCACCGAATCCAGCTATTTTTACATTTACATTTTCAAAATCTGACTCTGTTTTTATTTCAACAGGATTTTTTCTATCAATTTTAAATATTTTATCTAAACTTTCTATTGAAAAATCGCTTTCTTCTCTTATAAGTGGTTGTTTTTCTTTTGATTTATCTCTAAATCTTTTTACAGGAAATTCTTTCTCCATACGATTTTTAATAAATTCTTCAACACCTTCTGCATCTTGTCTTAAATTAGTTGGACAAGGTGCGAGAACTTCAATAAAAGAATAACCTTTCCTCTCTTTTTGAACTTTCAAAGCTTTTTTAATAGCTATTTTAGCTTTTCTAATTGATTTTGAATTAGCTAATGAAACTCTTTCAATAAAAACTGGTGCCTCTAGATTGTCAAGGAGTTCACATATATGCATTGGATATCCAGTGGAATTCGGATCTCTTCCACCTTGTGAAGTTATGGTTACCTCACCAATTAAAGTGGTAGGAGCCATTTGCCCACCAGTCATTCCATAAATTGTATTGTTTACAAAAAAAACAGCTATTTTTTCACCACGATTAGCTGCTTGTATAGTTTCATTTAAACCAATAGAAGCTAAATCTCCATCTCCTTGATATGACATGACAATTGCATCATTTTCAGCTCTGGATATTCCAGTTCCAACAGCAGGTGCTCTTCCATGAGCTGTTTGAACATTTCCACAATTGAAATAATAATATGCAAAAACTGCACAACCTACAGGAGAAATCATTACAGATCTTTCTTGAATATCTAAATCATCCATAGCTTCTCCTATTAATTTATGGAGAATCCCATGACCACAGCCAGCACAGTAATGAGTTACTTTAGGAAAATTTCCTTTTCGAGTAAAACAGTCATTTATTGAATTGGGTTTTTTAATTATTTTTGTTTCAAATTCTTCTAAGTCAAAATCAGATTTTATATTTATCTTCTCTTTGTTTTTCATTTTTCCACCTCCTAATCAATTATTCGATGATTTAAGTTATTTTCATTATTTATTTCATCTTTATACTCATTATCAATGTAAGGTTCATTTAATTCTTTATCATTATCTGCATTATTATTACTATTATTAGCATTAGTATAATTTTTATTATTAGAAAGTTCTGATTTACATTCTTCACATTCAAGTAGCTCATAAATCTTTTCTAAAATTTCATTAACTTCTATAAGATTTCCACCCATTCTATTAACCAAATGAATATCTTCACGTTTAGTTGACATTTTAATATCTTCTAACATTTGACCATTACTCATTTCTACAGATATGAATTCACAGCCTTTTTTAGATAGTTTGGAAATTCTTTCTTTTGGAAATGGAAACAATGATATTGGTCGTAGTAATCCTACTTTAAATCCTTTTTCTCTTGCAATATCAACTGCAGTTCTAGATAGTCTACTACTGATTCCATAAGATACAAGAATTAATTCTGCATCTTCAAAATCATCTCCTTCAATATAATATTCTTGGAAATCTACTTCTTGCTTTTCTATTTCCTTATATTTTACTTGAAGGTATTCGTTAAATTCTTCTAACTTGTCAAAATCTAAAAATATTGAGGTGACAAGGTTTTCCATAGTTTCTTTACTACCACGAACTGCCCAATTCTCATCAGGATAATGTTCAATAGCTATTTCTGGAAATTCAAGTGGTTCAGCCATTTGTCCTAAAACTCCATCAGCTAAAAGTACAACAGGACTTCGATATTTATCAGCTAATGCAAATGCTTTCATGGTTAAATCACACATTTCTTGAACACTGTTAGGAGCTAAAACTATAGTTTTATAGTTTCCATGACCTCCTCCTTTAGTAATCTGACTATAATCTGCTTGTTCTGGACCAATGTTTCCAAGTCCAGGACCTGCTCTCATAATATCTACAATAACAGATGGAAGTTCTGCACCAGCTAAAAATGTTATCCCTTCTTGTTTTAAGCTAATTCCAGGACCAGAAGAAGCAGTTAAAACTCTATGTCCTGTTGATGCTCCTCCATAGACCATGTTAATAGCTGCTTCTTCACTTTCGGCCTGAACAAACTTTCTTCCAACCATTGGAAAATATTTAGATGCTTCATGAAGAATTTCATTTGCTGGAGTTATTGGGTAGCCAAAAAAACAATCACAACCAGCATACATTGCTCCAATGATAACTGCAGTATTTCCTTTAATCATTTGACTAGCCATTTTATTCCTCCTTTTCATTTATATCATTTTTAATTTTATTTTTTACTTTCCTTCTTGGAATATGAATTTCAATAGCTAATGGTTCTGGACAAGTATAATAACAATTTCCACATCCAATACATCCTTCTCCCTTGTATTTCACATAGTTATATCCACTATCATTAAGTTCATCACTTATTTCAAGAGCATTATTTTTACATGTAATAATACATCTATCACAGGATTTACATTCATTTTTATGAATAATTGGAAAAGGTCGTGGTTTTGATTTAGACGTTGTCATTTTATCTTCTTCTATGGTTTTTTTAAATAATAATTGGTAATTGTATATAATATAAATTGTTATAATTTTTTTATTAAATATAGTCCTGAAAAAAGTTTTTAAGTATTGATAATTTTTAAAATTCTTCATCTTCATTAATTTAAAGAAACATAATCATAAAAATTATTAAAATAAAGAAACTATAATCTTTAAAATTATTAAATTATTCACTCTCATTAAATTAAAGAAACATAATCATAAAAAATATTAAATTATTCACTCTCATTAAAATAAAGAAACACAATCATAAAAAATATTTTATTCTTAAATCTAATTAAATTAAAGAAACACAATCATAAAAAATATTAAATTATTCACTCTCATTAAAATAAAGAAACATAAACAAAAAAATATTTTATTCTTAAATCTAATTAAATTAAAGAAACATAATCATAAAAAATATTAAATTATTCACTCTCATTAAATTAAAGAAACATAATCATAAAAAATATTAAATTATTCACTCTCATTAAATTAAAGAAACATAATCATGAAAAATATTTTATTCTAAATCTCATTAAATTAAAGAAACATAATTATTAAAATTATTAAATTATTCACTCTCATTAATTAAAGAAACATAATCATTTATCTTTGATTTTTTTAATTTTTTATTAGGGAGTTGCACAATTTTATTTTGATGAACAAAATTTAATATATCTAATTTTTTTTAAAAATTTTAATTTTATATTTATATATATGTTGAATAATTGTGCCATGGTCTTTTATTAAGTTAATTTTCATCTTCAGTTCTAATTTCTTTTCTCTTTATTTTTCCACTAATAGTTTTTGGAAGTTCATCTACAAATTCAACAATTCGTGGATATTTATATGGTGCAGTTACACTTTTTACATGATTTTGTATTTCTTTTTTTAACTCTTCTGAAGGAGTATAACCTTTTGCAAGGACAATTGTTGATTTTACAACTTGACCTCTTATTAAATCAGGATATCCAGTAATTGCACATTCCAAGACACTTGGATGTGTTATTAACGCACTTTCTACTTCAAATGGACCTATTCTGTATCCTGAACTTTTTATAATATCATCAGTTCTTCCAATAAACCACAAGTAATCATCTTCATCTTTCCAAGCTGTATCTCCACTATGGTAATGATTATCATACCATGATTCTCTAGTTTTTTCTTCATCCTTGTAATATTCTTCAAATAAACCAGGAGGAGATCCATTTTCTACATTAACAGTTATTTCTCCTTCTTCTCCAATTTCAGCTATATTATCTTCCATGTCAAGTAATTCAATATTGTAAAGTGGAGCTGGTTTTCCCATTGCTCCAGGTTTTGGATCAATCCAAATGAAATTAGCTACAATAGCTACGGTTTCACTTTGACCAAAAGCTTCTCTAATCTTAAGCCCAGAAATATCATAAAATTTATTATAAACCTCTGGATTTAATGGTTCTCCAGCGGTAGTAGCATAGGTCCAATTACTAAAATCATAATTTGTTAAATCTTCTTTGATTAAAAATCTGTAAATTGTAGGGGGAGCACAGAAAGTATTTACTTTATACTTTTTCACCTTCTCAAGAAGATTTATTGGGTCAAATCTATTATAGTCATATATGAATAAAGCTGATCCAGCTATCCACTGACCATACAATGAACCCCAGCTTGTTTTCGCCCAACCAGTATCTGCTGAGGTATGATGAAGCCCATCCTCTACTACATTGTGCCAATACTTTGCAGTGATAATATGACCAAGAGGATAGATATAATTATGTTTAACCATTTTTGGTTGACCTGTTGTTCCAGAGGAAAAGTATATAAGTAATGGATCTTCGTTATTTGTTCCTGCAGATCCAGTTGGTCTTTTGAAATCTTCACTACTCTCTTTTATCTCTTTAGTAAAGTTTAACCAACCATTAATTTCTTTATTTCCAGTTTTATCTCCAACTAATACTTTTTTTAACCTTAAATTCAGCTGTTTTTCTGACTTCTCATAATCTTTGATTAAATCTGCTTCATCTACAGACAAAATCATTTTAACTTCAGCACTTTTTATCCTATAAGTCATATCTTTAACTTTTAACATGTGAGTAGCCGGAATAGCTATTGCTCCTATTTTATGAAGTCCCATCATAGAAAACCAAAATTCAAACCTGTTTTTCAAGGTTAGCATTACTGCATCACCTTTTTTTATACCTAAGCTTGTGAAAAAATTAGCTACTTTATTGCTATAATTTTTCATATCTTTAAATGTGAAGATTTCCTCTTCATTAGCATCATTACACCATACAAGAGCTATTTTTTCTGGATCTTCTTTTGCGTATTTATCTACAATATCAAATGCAAAATTGAAATTTTCTGGAATTTTAAATTTAAAATTAGTTTTAAAATCATCATATGAGTCAAAATCAACTCTATTGACATATTCTTTTATTAAAGATGACATTAAGGTACCTCAAGTTATTAATACTGATTTTGTAAAATTATTTCCTTATGTAAAAAGTAAAATCAAATAAATAATATTATTTAATATAAATCTTCTTGATGGATATAGTAATTTTTAAATTATAACCATTATCCTTAATATAATTTAGAAACTTTCCTTGATTATATTTCATTATAAATTTAAAATATAATATTAGAAACTTTCCTTGATTATATTTCATTATAAATTTAAAATATTTAATTTTTTTTTTACAGAAAAATTTATTTAATAATTTATATTCTAATTTAAATGATTTATATAAAATAAAAATATTGATAAATTTTACTCTTAAATTATAAATAATTAATCAAAATTATTGAATCTTATAAGTGAAATTTTGTGTATTTATTAAATAAATTTTTTATCATTAAATTATCACAGCTAAAAATTTGGCTTCTTTACCATTCAAGGCTTGCATAGCATGTTCATAGCTTGAATCAAAAAATATAGAATCTCCTTTGTTTAAAATTATCTCATGATCATGAATATATAGTTTTAAAGATCCTTCTATAACATAATTATATTCTTGTCCTAGGTGAGAGTTTTTAGGAGGTTTTTCTTCTTTTGGTTCAACTGTCACTATAAGTGTTTCAGCTTTTTTATTGATGAATCTGTCAGCTACACTTTCACATTCATAGCCTTTTCTTTTTTCCACAAACCTTCCTTTACCTGCTCTGGTTACATGGAATATGTTCATCCGTGTTTCTTCACCTGAAACTAGTAATCCCATATCTACGCCCAATTTCTGAGCTATTTCATAGAGAATACTAACAGGAATATCTTTCTCTCCATTTTCATATAGGGTATATTCTTCTTCATCAATATTTAATTCCTTAGCTATTTCCTGACTTGTAACATTTGAGATCTCTCTGAGCTCTTTTACCCTAAATCCTATGTCTTTCACTATTTCTTTCATAAAATATTCCTCTTTCACAAGAAAATTAATAAAATAATCTTATTTAATCTATTATAGTACAAAGCTAATTTTTTCCAATGTTTTATATAATGTATTGAGAATTTCAAAAAATCAAGTTTGAATATTACATTTTTATCAACTATTTAATAAAATTTAAACTTTATATAAATAATTTTTTAAAAAATATTAATAAAAATTTTAAAAATTAGTTTTTGGAAATTGTCTATTTTTTATAAATTAATTTTCTTTAGTAAACTTATTTTATTAATTAGTTTCCTTTATATTTTATTTTCTTTAATAAAATTATTTTATTTTTTATTTCTAATATAAATTAATTAAAAGATTTTAATTTTGAATTAAAAGAAATAATTTAAATAAAAATTTTTCAATTATTAAAAATTCTAATATAAATTAATTATAAAGATTTTAATTTTGAATTAAAGGAAATAATTTAAATAAAAATTTTTTAATTATTAAAAATTACTTTATACTATAATATTCTTTTCACATGTTTTCAAAAACAATTTATATCATGTTATAACATTCATTTTTTCATAATTTATTCATGAAGATAAATCAACAGTAATTTAATCAAATAACTTAAATTAATTGTCATTTGAAATATTTTTATCCTCATTTCGTATTGCTACTCTTCGTATTTTCCCACTAATCGTTTTTGGTAGTTCGTCTACAAATTCAATTACTCTTGGATACTTATAAGGAGCAGTTTCTTTTTTAACATGATTTTGTAATTCTTTTTTAAGTTCATCTGATGGTTCATAACCTTTTACAAGAACGATAGTAGCTTTAACTATTTGACCTCTTATAGTATCTGGAGTTCCAGTTATTGCACATTCTAATACACTTGGGTGTGATATTAATGCACTTTCTACTTCAAATGGACCTATTCTATAACCTGAGCTTTTAATAATATCATCTATTCTTCCTACAAACCATAAGTACCCATCTTCGTCTTTCCAAGCAGTATCTCCAGTACTATAATACCCATCATGCCAAACTTCTTTTGTTTTTTCTTCATCTCTATAATATCCCATAAATAGACCGGGAGGAATTGAATCTATCTTTAATGAGATTTCACCTTCATCTCCAACATCAACATTATTATAATTATCATCTAAAAGTTCAACATCAAATATAGGTGCTGGTTTACCCATTGACCCTGGCTTTGGATCCATCCATATGAAATTAGCTATACTAACAACAGTTTCAGTTTGACCAAAAGCTTCTTTTAGTTTTAATCCAAAAATATCTTGAACTTTATTATAAACTTCTGGATTCAAAGGTTCACCAGCAGTTGTACAATATTTTAAGTTACTGAAGTCATATTTAGATAAATCTTCTTTGATTAAGAATCTGTATATGGTAGGAGGTGCACAGAAAGTATTTACCTTGTATTTTTCAAGTTTTTCAACCAGATTTAATGCATTGAATCTGTCATAGTCATAAATAAATACTCCAGTACCTACTATCCATTGTCCATAAAGACCTCCCCAAACAGCTTTCATCCATCCAGTATCAGCAGAAGTATGATGAAGACCATCTTCAATAGCATTATGCCAATATTTAGAAGTAATAATATGAGATATAGGATATACAAAATCATGTGCTACCATTTTTGGCTGACCAGAAGTTCCAGAAGAGAAGTAGATAATCATAATATCTTGATTTTTAGTAGCTTCTTCACCAGTAGGTCTATTAAATTTATCATCTGCTTTTTCAAGAGAGCTTTTAAAATCATCCCAACCTTCAAAAGAGTTTCCAGACCCAGAAACCACTAATTTTTTCAAATTAACACCAAGTTCTGATTCTGATTTATCAAATTCAGCTAATAATTGAGGATCATCTACAGATATAATCATGGTTATAGTAGCTTTTTCAATTCTATACACAATATCTTTCTTTTTAAGCATATGAGTAGCTGGAATTGGAATAGCTCCTATTTTATGAAGAGCTATTATAGTAAACCAAAATTCATAACGGTTTTTTAAGGTAAGCATTACTTTATCGCCTTTTTTAATGTTATAACTTTTGATTAAATTAGCTGCCTTATCAGAGTATCTTTTCATTTCTTCAAAGGTGAAACTTTCTTCTTCACCTTCATCATTACACCACACAAGAGCTATTTTTTCTGGATTTTCTTTTGCATATCTATCTACAACATCATATGCAAAGTTAAAGTTTTCTGGAACTTTGAAATCAAAATTTTTCTTGAAATCATCATAAGAGTCAAAATCAACTCTATTTACATAGTTTTTTATTAAGGATGACATTTACATTGCCTCATCATTTTAATATTATTATATTATAAATTTAAATTTAATTTTTTTAATTTATTTTTTTTGTTAATTTATGTTTTTAATTAATTCATAATCATTATTTAGATTTTAAATAAAATCAAACACATAATTAATAATTTTAATAAAATCAAAAACCTAATTTACATTTTCAATAAAATTAAATACTAATTACTATTTTAAATTAATTCATAATCATTATTTACATTTACAATAAAATCAAAAACATAATTACTATTTTTAATAAATTCCTAATCATTATTTACATTTACAATAAAATCAAAAACATAATTACTATTTTTAA
>WRMT01000071.1 GCA_009777005.1 Methanobrevibacter sp.
GTTTCTTTTTTAAATTTTTATCAGTGAATTTAATAGTACTTCCTTTAGTAATTGTTTTTTTAAGAGCATATCCTTTATTTTTCTTTGTAGACCTATAAATTTGATATCCTGAAACATTAGAAATTTTTTTCCATTTGATAAGAATTTTTTTATTAGCACTAGCTAATGAAAATACAGGAGTTTTTGGCTTTATTACATTATTTAGACTATTATTTTTTGTGGGTGATGGGGAATTAGGATTAGTAAATGTTGAATTAGTACTATTTTGTGTTAATTGTATTGGAAGACTGTGATTATTTCCTTTTGAGTCATTATTGTTTTGTGTTGATTGTGATGGTAGGTTAGGAGTAGTTTGTGTTGAGTTGTTCTTAGGTGTTTCTACTTCATAGCTAGTTGTTATTGATAAATCAGATTCTAATCTTTCATCTGCTTCAGATCTTCCAAATAGCTGTATCCAGTAGGAATAAGTTGATTTAAGATATCCTACTCCAATACTTTTAAAACTAGGATTTAACATATTTTCTCTATGTCCCTTTGAGTTCATCCAAGTATCTACAACTGATCGGGGTGATGGTGATCCATATGCAATATTTTCAGCATTTATTTTTGGTGAAGCAGAAAAACATGATGTTCCATCTGGTCTTGTGTGACTAAAATTTATGGGTAATTCTTTGATTCTTACTTGTGCAGCATCATATAAATCTTTATCCATTTTTAATGGTGTAACACCCGCTTTTATCCTTTCTTCGTTTACAAAATCTAATACTTGATATTCATAAGTTTTGGATGCAGCATTAACTTCTTCGACTAACATTGTCGATGTTATGCAAACACAAAGTAATATTAACATAGTTAATACTGTTTTTAAAAATTTTTTCTTAATTTTCATTTCACTTTTCCTCGGGAAAAATTCTCTTAATAAATAAAAATTATTAATATACATATAAACAATCAATAATTATCACTGACAAAGATAAAGAACTTGTCCCTAATTATAATTGAGTATATATTTAAAATATATTGTAAGAAGAGCTATTTAAACCTAAGGAAATAAGATAAAACAAAAGCCAAATTAAAAAATTTAAAAGATAAAATTGTCCTAAAATTAATTTTATCAAAATAATGCCTTTTTTAAATCAAATTTAAAAAAAAAAAAAAAAACACAACGAAACTTTAAAAATGAGAAATATAAAACAAGTCAGATTTTAATTTATTCTTATTTTATTCTTAAATTTTATAAATTATAGATAACTTTATTTTATATAAAAATAATATAGACAAATATTTAAAATAGCTATTGATTTAATCAATATTTCAATGAACATGTCAATTTATATTTAAGCTATTTTTAATTTCTCGAAGTGTAGCTAAAAACTCAATTAAATGTGAGTGATTTATATGCCCCATCAGAACAATTCTAATAGCTTTTGGATATGAAGAGCTTGAAACCATCCATCCATTATCTTCAAGTATTTGAGCTAAATCATCAGTAGCTATTTTTGGATGATTAAAAGCTACAATATTAAGTTCTGGACTTGTAACAAGTTCAAAACCCTCTTTTTTAAGAGCATCAGCTAAAAAACGAGTGTTTATCATGCATTCATCAGCAAGTTCGCAGTAGCCCTTGCGACCCATATGTTTCATTATTGCCCATGTAGCTACTGCTGGAGCACCTAAACGAGTTCCAACAATCGTGCATTGTTCTTTTGAAGTTAAATATGGAGACTCAACAGCCATCACATCTAAATACTTTTTTTCTCTAAATAAAATACCACCAGAAGGTATAGGAGCAAGTCCCATTTTATGAGGGTCTACTGTAATAGATGAAACTCCTTCTAGTGAAAAATCAAAATTTGGTAATTTATATCCAATATCATTTAAAAAAGGAATTGAAAATCCACCAAAAGCAGCATCTACATGAAGATAAACCTCATTATCAATAGCTATTTTAGATAAATCTTCAATAGGATCTATCATTCCTAATTCTGTTGTTCCAGCTACTCCAACAATAGCTACTGTATTTTGAGAGAGATTTTCTTCAACAGAATCAATATTTACCTTGTAATTTTCATCCAAATCTATTTCAATTAGCTTTAAATTTAACATATCCTCTGCTTTTTTAAAAGAAAAATGAGCTGATTTTGGAATGATTACTTCAGAATTAATGATATTTTTTTCATTTTTTGCCAAATTACGAGCAGCTCTCATAGCCATTAGATTAGCTTCAGTTCCACCAGTGACAATATTGCCATAAGGGTTATTTAAGGATAGGAAAGAACCAATGTCCCTTATAACTTCTTCTTCAAGAAATTGTGTTCCTTTAAAAAGTCCAGGGTCTCCTAAATTAGCGTCTAAAAAATCATGGAAAACTTTTTTAGCTAATGGATCTGCTTTTGTACACATAGACCCTAAAATTCTCCCATGAGAATAATCTGAATCTTTAATCTTATATTTAGCTAAATTTTTTAATATTTCTTTTTCTTCCAATGGCTCTTTATTCATTTTTTATAACCTTATTAATGATAATATAAATTAATTAATGGTAATATAAATTAATTAAAGAAAATAAAAATAAAATTATTTAAAAAAAAAGATTTTAATTTAAAAATAAGAAATATAGTCCTGAAAATAATTTTTTTAAGTAATCAAAATTTGAAACTGAAGTCGTGATTTTTATTTGAAAATCCTTAGATTTGTAAGTTAGAAAAAGGAAGTTTTTCTTATTTTTCTTATATTACACTTATTTAATTATTATAAAATTATAAATATTTTTAAACTTTGTAAAATCCTCGATTTTTTAAAATAAAAATATTAAAATAAGTTTATATTAAATTAAACAAGGTTTAAATCATATTTTTCAAATTAAATAAGATTTATAATATCATTAATTACAAACTTTTCTTTCAAGACTAATTAGATACTTTTAAAAATGAATAATGATTTAAATCATCTAACTATTATCCTTTAGCTTTGCTAGATTTTTCAACTACAATAAGAAATTTAAATCATTAACTATTTTTTTTAATTCTTGCTGCATCTAATATTAACTTCTGTTCAGATTTAGCTACTGTTCTTCGAACATCAGCTACTGCATCAGTATTAGCTGAAACACTGCTTATTCCCATTTCAACAAGTTTTTCAACTATATCTGGTTTGCTGCCTGCTTGACCACAAATGCTTGATTTGACTCCTGCTTCACTACATTTTCTAATTGTTCTTTCAATTAGCTTTAAAACAGCAGGATGTTCTTCGCTATAATTTTTAGCTACTAACTCATTATTTCTATCAACTGCGAGAGTGTATTGAGTCAAATCATTTGTTCCAAGACTTACAAAGTCAAGACCAACATCAATGAAGTCTTCAATTGTGAGTGCAGCTGCTGGAGTTTCAACCATAATACCAAAATCAACATCTTTGTGTGGCTTTAGTCCTACTTCTTCAGATATTTGTTTAGCACGTTTTAATTCATCAGGACTCTGTGATAATGGTATCATAATTCCAATATTAGTATAACCTTGATTGTGAAGTTTTTTAATAGCTTTAAACTCTGCTTTTAAAATTTCACTCTCATCAAGTTCTCTTCTTATTCCTCTCCAACCAAGCATAGGATTATGTTCATATGGCTCATCTTCTCCACCATCTAATGTTTTAAATTCATCAGTTGGAGCATCTAATGTTCTATACCATACTGGTTTTGGATAAAAAACATCAACAACCTTTAAAATATTTTCAACCAATATATTTATAAGTTCATCTTCTTTTCCATCAAGAATGAATTTTTTAGGATGAACTCCAGAAGTTAGCATCATGTGTTCTGTTCTAAGAAGACCTACACCATCAGCACCAGTAGCTACTGCTTTTTCTGCAGCTTCTGGCATACTAACATTGACTTTTACATCAGTTACTGTGATAATTGGAGCACTTGAAAATGTTTCACTAACAATCTCATTTTTCACATCTTCTTTAACTGCAAATGCACCTTCAAAGACTAATCCTTTTTTACCATCTAAGGTTATTTTAGTATTATCTACTAAAACTTCTGTAGCTTCTCTAGTTCCAACAACACAAGGAATTCCAAGTTCTCTTGATATAATAGCTGCGTGACAAGTTACCCCTCCTTCATCCGTTATGATTCCACTTGATCTTTTCATAGCTGGAACCATATCTGGGGTTGTCATGGTTGTAACCATTATATCTCCTTCTTGAATCTTGTCTAACTCATCAATTTCATGTATAATCTTAACTTCTCCTGATGCCATACCTGGACTTGCACCAAGACCTTTCACAATAATAGTTCTATTTTCTATATCATCTTGTCCATCACTAGCTATGTTTTCACTATTATCAAGAGTTGTTATAGGTCTAGATTGCAACATATATAATTTTCCTTTATAATATGCCCATTCAGTATCTTGAGGAGCATCATAATGTTTTTGAATTCTTTTACCCATTTCTGCTAGTTCAACTAATTCCTTTTCAGATAGAACTCGTTTATTTCTAAGATTTTCTGGAACTTCTATTTTTTCTGTTTTACCATTAGCTAATTTTTCAAACATTACTTTTTTATCACTAATAGTAGCTTCCAAAATCTCATTATCTTCATTATTTACATAATAAGTATCAGGAGTAACAGTACCTGAAACAACAGCTTCGCCTAAGCCCCAAGACCCTTCGATTAAAGCAACATTTTCACCAGTTGAAGGATTAACTGTAAACATTACACCAGCTTTCTCAGCTTCAACCATTTCTTGAACAACTACAGCTATGTATACTTTAGAATGTTCAAAATTATTTTCTTCACGGTAAAAAATAGCTCTTGCTTCAAAAAGAGAAGCCCAACATTTTCTTACATGTTCAATAACTTTATTCACACCTTTGATATTTAAAAAAGTATCTTGTTGTCCTGCGAAAGAAGCTTCAGGTAAGTCTTCAGCTGTTGCAGATGATCTTATAGCTACATAAACATCTTCTTCACCAATTCTTTGACAAAGTTCATTATATGCTTCAATAATTAAAGCAGATATGTCTTTAGGAATAGGTGTGTTAATAATAATTTTTTTAATTTTTTCAGCTGTTTTTTGAAGGTTTTTCGTGTCATTAACATCTAATTTATCAAGCATATTCATGATATTGCTAAATATTCCTGTTTCATTCATGAACTTGTCATAAGTTTCTGCAGTTACTACAAACCCTGGAGGAACTGGAATCTCCGTCTGGGTTAATTCACCTAAATTAGCTCCTTTACCCCCAGCAATTCCAATATCCTCTTTAGTTAAATCTTCAAACTTTGCAATGTACATAAGTTTCATCCCTATTATTGGTTTTGGCAATTAATGTTATAATTAATGTTATAATCCATATTTAAATATCATGAATAATAAGTACCTTAAAATCAATGACCAGATAAAAATATTTTAAAATAAATTCATATTATCGAAAACATGTAAAAAAACTAGTTTAAAATGTTTGCCAAATTAAATGTAATAATCTTATCAAATTATATGTAATAATAGATTAAATGAATAAAACTATTTAATCAAATCTTCCCCTTTATCTACTACTATTTTACAAGAAACAGGAATTTTCATAGATGCTCTTCTAAGTGCTTCTTTAGCATCGATAAAATTCTTTTTAGTAGTGTCAATACTTATAATCCTTTGATTTCTCTTAACAACAGCTTCGGCACTTACAGGTTTGCCAAAAGCTTTTCTCATACCATCTTGAACCCTATCTGCTCCTGCACCAGTAGCCATTGGGTTTTCTCTGACAATATTATGAGGATATACTCTTATCTTTAAATGATATCCTAATCTACCTGCCTTTCTTTGCATTAATCGGTTAGAAGCAATACGAGCTGCTTCCAAAGCATTGTGCCTTATACGAGCAGGGTCTTTAACAGCTAAACTTACTGCAACTGGAAATTCCTCAGTTAAATTTCCCATATCATATTGAACAATTTTTGAAGCTGGAATTTTTCTAATATAATCTCTTCTTGAATAAGCACGAACCATAATAGTCCTCCTAATAATAATATATAAAATTATAGTTTATAATTTCTATCAAAATAACTTGAATAATAATCATTTAATAAATTTCTTAGATAAATACTACTAATTAATAATTTAATAAATTTCTTAGATAAATACTTATTACTAATTAATAATTTAATAAATTTACTAATTAATATATTATATAATAAATTACTTAACAATGAAAAAAAATCTAAGCTTATATTATCTACAATTAGATAGAATAAAAATATCTCTTTCTATTAACATTAATAAATGTTGCTATAAAAAAAAAGTTTAAAGTAAATTTTAAATTTTTTACATGCAAAATATATATAAATTAATACATATTATAATATATAAAATGTTGAGATATATTTATTAAAATGAGATAACAAGCGTGATGTGTTTATTTTAGTTAAAAAAAAGGTTTTAATAGCTGTAATTGATTAATCTATGATAAAACTTCATTTCAAAATTTAAAAAAAGAGAATATTTATGAAAATAGCTATTACTGGAAAAGGAGGAGTAGGGAAAACAACATTAGCTAGTACATTAGCATGGATATTTTCAAAAGACCATAATGTATTTGCTATTGATGTGGATCCAGATATGAACTTAGCTACAAGCTTAGGAGTTCATGAAAATATAATCCCCATTTCTTCAATGCGAAAACTTATAAAGGAGAGAACTGGTGTTGATTCAGGAACTTCATTTGGAGAAGTATTTAAAATGAATCCAAAAATTAGTGACCTTCCAGATAAACTTTCCTATGATTATAAAGGAGATGGATCTTTAAAGTTAATGGTTATGGGAACTGTTGAAAAAGGTGGAGAAGGTTGTGTTTGTCCAGCTACAGTTTTGCTAAAAGCACTACTTCGAAACATCATTGTTAAAAAAGAAGAAATAGTTATTTTAGACATGGAAGCTGGAATAGAACATTTAGGTAGACGTACTGCAGAATCAGTAGATCTTATGGTAATCGTGGTCGAACCAGGTTTAAAATCTATTGAAACAGCTGAAAGAATAAAAAAATTAGCTGAAGACATTGGTGTAAAAAAAGTAGTAGCTATTTTAAATAAATATTCTTCAAATTACGAGAAAGATTTTGTGGAAAACAAATTATCTTCACTTAATATCAATCTTATTGGGTCTATCCCAATGGATAAACATGTGATTATATCAGATATGGAAGGAACACCCTTAATAAAACATGAAAACTCAGTAGTCCTTGAATCCATGAAAAATATTGCAAAAAATTTAAAAAAAATAATATAAACATTTAAAATCAAAAAAACATGAAAAATAATAAAAAAAATAATAAAAAAATGAATGATAAAAAATAATAAAAATTAAAA
This sequence comes from Methanobrevibacter sp., assembly GCA_009777005.1. GTDB lineage: Archaea > Methanobacteriota > Methanobacteria > Methanobacteriales > Methanobacteriaceae > Methanorudis. Next base: position 7,367 of record WRMT01000071.1, read on the forward strand.
TATTTCATGTCAAAAATTATAAAAAATTATAATTTTGACTATTTCAATATATTAATCATTTAATCTTCTTTAAAAATTTTTTTGAATGAGAAAGCTTTTCTTTCCCAGTGGCCAAGCAATAATCTGCTCCACAAGCTTTACAAGTCCATTCACCTTCATGGTGAGCCCTATAAACTAGTTGTCCACTTTTTTTACAACAAATACAATAATTTTTAAATTTTGTGATGTGAAACTTTTTATAGGATTTTTTACCACAAGAACATTTTGCTTTACTAATAACTTCCTTTTTATTGTATTTCACATACCGGGGTTCATAAGATTTATTATATTGATTAATAACCGTGTATTTTGGCTCAATATTTTTGTTTTTTGATTGAATAACAATTGCTTTTGAATTATTTGCCAATTCAACAGGTTTATCTGTTTCAGTAAATTTTGTATTTGACTTCACTACATTATCAGTTGCTAAAGAAAAATTCGTACTAACTAATAATGTTCCAATTATTAAAAATAACATGAGTAATTTTTTAATGCCTAAAATAAATTCCCGCCTCGAATTTGAATATAATTGTTAGTAATTTATAATAATTATAAATTACCTTTTGTAATATGATTTTATTCTATTATATAACTTACTATAATTTCTTGAATTTAAATTGAAACAATATTTATTTATTTTAAAAAAAGAAATATTTGAAAGCTTCTCTAATTTTTGTTCAATTAACTGGCATTATATTGTGAAAAATAGTATTTTGTTTAATAAATCTAGAAAAAATAATTAAATGTTCAAATAGACTATGTTTAAGAAATAGTAAAAACATATTTTTAAAAAGGTAATAGCTATTGAAATCCATTATAATAGCTAATAGAATTTTACCAATAGCTAAACAACTAAATTATAAAAATAGCTAATAAATTATATTGAAACCATTGTAAATGATAAAAAAATAGTTTTATTAAATTTCTGAATAAAAAGTTTTAAATAATGATAATTTTAAAAAGTGATTATACTTCTTATCTCTTAATTAAGTAGATATAATTTATATTTTTTTAATAATAAACTTATTAACTTTTATTTTAAAAATTAAAATTAATAACCTGAGATTTATAGAAAATAAAGTGATAATTTAACAAGTCATTAATCACAATCTTTTCTTTCATGACTATAGATAAAAATATATAATATTAAAAAAAAAATTAATAGACATAATACTATTTTTATAATCAAAATGTCTTGATAAAGATGAAGATAGAAGCTAAGATTCAAATAGAGTATAAAAACTCAAAAGATGCAGATATTTCATTTCAATCCTTAGAAATCGAAAATAAAGGATATATTGAATCCTATAAAAGAGAGAATATAGTAAATTTTAAAGTTAATTCTGATTCTCTTTCAACATTCTTAGCTACTGTTGATGATTTAATATTTTCTGAAATATTAGTTGAAAAAATTTTAGAATCGGCGTCGAGTAGATAAACATCTGCGAGAGATATCTTTTGGAAAAATTTATTAAATCAAACATTTAAAACAGCAATTTATTTATTCATTATCTTTTAAAAGAACACTTAGCTAATTATTAAAGAATTATTAATAATATGCTAATTTATTAATTTATTAAATACTTAAAATTATAAAATTAAAGGTGAAATCATGAAATTTCTACTTAAGGGGACTATAACATTTAATAAAAATGTTGAAGAAGCAGAAGAGGATATAGCTAATTTCATTCAAGAAGCTAATAAAGAGTTATTAGTTCGAGGAGTGAAAGAAGGTGAAGAAGAAAAAGGAGCAAAAATAACAAATTGGAATATTGAAGATAATATGCTTCACCTTGAAATTAAATCTGGTAGTAAAGTTCGCTCCCATGATGGATTACTTAGGATGAAGAATCCATTAAGTCAAAAACTTGGAAAAAAATACCATTTAGGAATTAGGAGTTTGCATATTGACTCTTACACAGTAAGTATTCCAACAGGAACTGGAGAATATGAAATTGATAAGAGTTTAGCTAAAAACCTTCCTCAAATTTCTGATCTTCAAATCAAAGAAAACAGAGTAATCATAACAATAAATAATATTACCGAATCTGAAATTAAAAAACAAACTGTAAACAGAGTAATAAAGCATATTACTACAAAAAAAGAGGAAAAACAAATATCTAAAGATGAAACTGCTGATATTTCTGAAAAACAAGATTTAACCTTTACAGTTACTAAATCCACTCCTGGTGAAATAATAGCTAAAAGTTCTGAATTTAAAACATATTTTAAAGGAGATGTTACAGAAAAAGCTATTGAACTTGGTTGGATTAAAGAATTTCCAGGGAGAGGTCAATGGTTCTATGGTCCACCAATGACAGCTTTGCAGCGAACATTTGAAGATATTTTGATTGAAAAAATTATAGATAAAATGGGATTTGATGAATGCCTATTTCCAAAATTAATCCCTATCCCTACAATGGACAAAATGAGATATTTAGATGGGCTTCCTGAAGGAATGTACTATTGTAGTGCTCCAAAAAGAGACCCTGAACTTTTTAACAAGTTTAAGACTGATTTAGCTATTAATAGAGAAGTGCCAATGGACTTATTAAAAGAAGGACTAAAAGATCCATCTTATGTTTTAGCTGCTGCTCAATGTGAACCATTTTATGAATTTTTATCTCACGAAGTTATAGATGAAAAAGACTTGCCCATGAAGTTATATGATAAAAGTGGTTGGACTTATAGGTGGGAATCTGGTGGAGCTAAAGGAATAGATCGAGTTCATGAATTCCAAAGAATAGAAATGGTTTGGGTAGGAACTCCTGACGAAACAAATAATATTAGAGATGAATCTTTAGAATTGTCCCATGAAGTAGCTAATGAACTTGAACTTGAATGGTACACAGAAATTGGTGATGATCCATTTTACCTTGAAGGAAGGAAAGTTGAAAATAGAGGTATAGAGTTCCCTGATGTTCCAAAATATGAAATGAGACTTAAAATTCCAGGGCGAGAAAAAGGAGTAGCTGTTGTTTCAGCTAATGTTCATGGAACCCATTTTGTTCAAGGATTTTCTATAAAAGAAACTCACCAACATAAAATATGGACAGGATGTACTGGTTTAGGTTTAACACGTTGGTTATTTGGATTTTTAGCCCAAAAAGGATTTGACAGGGAAAATTGGCCTGAACTTGTTCAAAAGAAGTTTAAAGATGTTAAAGTTCCTAAGATATTAACTTGGCCATAATTACTCTAATAGTTAAAAAAATTATATTTATTGATGGTTATAGTATAAGATAATGAACTTAGATATTGAATTTATTAAATACTTTAAAAACAGTATGGTTTTAACAATCTTTAATTATAAAAATATAAATAAAATTGAACATAAAAATAATACAACTATTAATTTCTTAAATTAACCCATTAATGGTGTGTTAATATGTATTGTCAAAATCATCCAAACAAAGAAAGTGTAGCTACTTGTGTAGTTTGTGGGAAATCCATCTGCGAAGAATGTGGATTGAACATTGCAAAGGAATATTATTGTCAAGATTGTGTAACTGAAATTGTAGCTACAGAAGCATCGAAAAAAACTAAAACACAAGAAACAACAACAAACAATTCCAATAACAACATTGAAGAAAAGTATGAAAAATATTTAGATGATCTTTATTATAAAGAGGATAATGCCAACGATAATAAAAATAGTAGTGAAAAAATCTCATTAAAAGAACAATTAGCTAGAGATGAAGAAAAATATGGTTCTATAATTAAAAAACCACGAAAACCCGTTGAACCCATCCCTGATGAAGAAGTTCTTCAAAAAAATATTGGTCAATCAAAATTGAAAAATATGAAAGTGAATGATAAGTATAAAGAAAATAGACGGTCTTTACATCCTCATATTCATAGTGGACAGCAAAAGAAAAAAGTTGAAGAAGAATCTTCAACAACTGAAATAGCTTTAACTATTATATTAATTATTATGATAATTGTAGTTTCTTCATACATCATATACTTGTTCACATTAGCAAATACTTATCCAAGTTTTTTTGATGCAATATTTACATTATTTAGTAATCCTGCTGAACTAATAAACAATATGTTTTCATAAAATATAGGATTAAAAGTAATTTTATCCTTTATTAATATTTTAATCTTTATTTAAATCATAAATATAAAGAAAACATTCCACAATAA
>WRMT01000072.1 GCA_009777005.1 Methanobrevibacter sp.
AAATAATAAATAATTTCATGAATAAATAAAGCTTTTAAAAAGTAAAAAATTATTATTGAATATTTTTTTTTTAATAAAAAATAATTTATTAGATTAATTGATTTAAAACTTAAAAAAATTCTCTTTAAACTATAATTCCATTAATCAAAGGTAGAACTATTATGGAAAACTATAAATTAATCATTTATATTTATGATAGTTGAAATAGTGGAATAAAATTAGCTAAAAACGTCTCTGATAATCCTTATATCGAATTTAAAGATATGTACTTTAAGATTAAAGAACATGTTGATGATTTTTTTGAAGGTTATAGAGAAAACAGATTCATTACATTATCTGGTTTTTTTATAGTTTTTTGTTTAACCAATATCTTCAAACATTATAAAAAAATCCACTATAAATTAGCTATTTTCCCATGTAAAGAATACAGAAATTCATTCAAAAATTGTAATAGGATCTAAAGGTTAAGAAATAATATCCTCAAATTCTATATTCTCTTTTACAACATCGTGTTGTTCATTTTGATAGCTAATATATGTAGCTTTATTAGTATTTTCATCATAGCGATTATAAACAAATAACGACCATTGCATACATTGATCACATTGAATAAATTTAATTAAATTGTCATTCAACTTTAAAAATTCATTAGTAGCTGGATTGAAAAGATATAATTTCTCAGTAGTTAATAATCTTTTTGTTGTAAAGTTTTTAAAGTATGGAGGGGTACATGCTCCATTTAACCAAATAACTTTATAAGTAATATTTTCATCATCATCTATGTCATTTGAAGAAGATATGTAAATTAATTTAAGGGAATTATATGATTTTAAAATATTGAAAACATCATTTAAATAGGGATTTAATTCTGTTATGATTTGTTCAGCTACTTTAGGCAATATTTGCCCACCATGAACATTATCATTTCTTTTTTGTGGAATATTATTCATTATACTAATTATTTTTTTATTAGATATTTTTTCAATAAGGGTTTTGCTAAATGGATGTGGGGTGTCCCGATTCTTTTGATAAATATTAGCTAAAGTCCTATATAATTGAACCCATTTACCAAAGGAAACTTTTTTAAATGTTTGTTTTTCATACCAAATACTTTCTTTTTGTTTTTCATGAATATCGGCAGGTAAAGCAGAAAGTAGAACAATTGAGTTAAAAATAGCTATAAACTCAAAAAGAGTGAAGTAATTAAAAGCTTTTTGAACAGATTCAGAACTACCTTTTGTTGCAGATAAATATGCATTTGCAAGAGGCCACAGTAGCTCATCATAAACTAAATCTCTTTCTCCTTCTTTAGAATCATTGGAGTTTTCTTTTTGAGATATTATCTCCAAAACTTTTTCGTAATTAAATATTTCTGAGTTAAAACTATCTAATACTAATTTAGATTCATTGTGCCATTCATGAATTTTTTGATCAACTGAAATAATTTTTTGCTGTGTTTTTTTATCTGGAACAGGGATTTGTAGATTTTTTAAAGAATCAGAAGATATTCTTTTAAAGTTATCTGAATACAAACGTCTTTGATATTTACCTTCTTTTGAGTTTAAATATATTCTTAAATACTCTGGTATTATTCTAGTATCCAAAACTTCACATTCAAACATATTGTCTGTTTTTTCCTGGTTTTCTAAAAAGTTACATTCTATTTTAAAAATAACATCTTTTTCATGGTTATTTGGAATCAGTAAATTATTATCATTATTATTTTTAACATTAGCTAATTGTGCAAAATAGCCTAATTTCTTTAAAAAATGTTTTTTTCTCATTTTCCCCTGATTATAAAAGGTTTCTGGAAATCCATAAAAACATTTAGTTAGATTAATTCTATATCCTATTTTTTTCTTACCAGAATCTATGGTAACATCGGAAAAATCATCTAAGATTTTACTTTTAAAGTATTCATCTAAATCTTCTTTCAATGGAATTTTTTCAGAGATATGTAAAATATTTTCTATTCTGCTCTGTTTTTTATCTTGATAAACATATCTGTCTACTGAAACCTCAACAAAACCAAATTCTTCATTATCATAAATTTTTGAAAAATTGTTATTTTCATATTTAGTGTATAAGTTCAAAATATTTTCAACATTGTTTTTAGAAAGCTCTATGTTTTTAAATCCAACTGTTTTTGAAGATTTAACATATTCTTGTGATGCATCAATAAGATGAATTTTTCCTTTCTTTTTTTCATCTTTTTTTCCTGTTAAAATCCATAGGAAATACTTTGCTTTTGTTTTATAAAGAAGTCCATCTGGAAGACCAATTACTGTTTCTAAATAATCATTTTCAATAATCCATTTTCTAATATCACTTTCACCTGTTTTAGCAGTACCAGAGAATAAAGGGAATCTATTGGTTATAAAAATTATTCGAGTACCCTTGTCAATATTGATTTTGGAAAGTCCATGTTGGATAAATAAAAGCTGACCATCATTTTTATTTGGAACTCCAGCTTTAAATCGCCCATCTTTTAATTTTGATTCTTCTAAAATAAGATTTTCATAAATTTTCCATTTATGGTGTTGGGGAAGATCAGAGAGTATATAATCAAATTTTTCTTCTTTAAATTGATCATCAATTAATGTACTACTTGGACCTTTAATATGATTAGGATTTTCACCAATTAAAACCATATATGCTTGTGATAGTGCAAAACGAAAGGTATTAACTTCTTGACCATATAATTCAACTTTTCTTTTATCATTTTTCAAGTATCTTTTAGCCCATACAAGCATCTCTCCAAGACTTGATGCTGGATCATATACTTTGACTGTTTCTTTATCTTTCATAGAACTATTTTCATCTAGAAGAGAAACCATAAGGTGAATTAAATCCTTAGGAGTAAACCTTTCATCATTTTTTTCTTGAGGAAGTTCACAAAACTCATAAACTAATTTTTCAAAAAGTATGCCCATTTCATTATAAGAAATAGAGGATAAATCAAAAGAAAGGGCATTTATCTTATCAAAAACTTTTTTCAAGATATTATCTCTAGATAAACGAGCTATATTTTCTTTCATTTGCAAATTTTCAAAAATAGATAGAATTTCAGGACTAAAACTATCAATATACTCAATCAAATCTTTTTCAATGTTATCGGACTTATCTATTTCCTTAAAACTTATCTGTGAATAATTATAAAAGTTTAATTTATTTTTCTCCTCATCCATAGCTATTTCTTTAAGTGTTTTATCCATATTTGCTTTGGTAGGATTTTTTTTATAATTTTCCAACACTTCTTTTTTTGAATAATACAATAAGGAATCTAAACGTTTTAAAAAAATAAAAGGGAGTAAAATTTCTTTATATTGATGTGTTTTATAATTATAATTGAATAAATCAATTATTGAAAGAATGGAATCAATTTCTATACTATGTTTGTTCATAACTACACCCTAATGTTTAACTTTTATTTATTATCTTTGTATTAAATAATATATTAACTTATAATATTTTTATAAACTAGAGGATATTAATTCATTGTTTTATAGTATAAACATGTCATATTGGGTTTATAGACTTTCTGGAGATAAAAAATCTTAAATTAATATTATAATAATTTTGGAAAGAATGTTTTTAGGTAATGATAATTTTAAAATTATTATGTTCTTTATTTTATTAATTAAAATTATTATATTCTTTATTTTATTAATTAAAAAATTATAAATTATATTTTCTTAAAAAATAAAAATATTAATGTTTTTTTTGATATGAATAAGTATTGGAATTTTGAATATTTTAAATTTACTTAAATTAATTATTTTATTAATAAATATTAATATTTAATTCATTTTTATTAAAAATATTATTATAATTGTTTATATGTAAATTCAAGATGAATTATTATTTAATTTAATATTTAAATATTTTTAAAGAGATATTATTTTTCTAAATATTTTATTAAAAATTTAAATTTTTATAAAAATAAATTTGTAATCCACTAGCTAATTAAAAAATTATGCTGCTATTTTAATTAACAGTTAACATGATTAAAAATTATGTATTTTAAATCATAAAGAAATAATTGATGAAAAACTTCATTTAACATAATATTTCAATGTTTTTAGGCTAAAAAATAAAAATAATTCTATAAAAAAAAATTATAGCTATTTTCATCAGTTTTATCAATAGCTACTGTTTTATCAATATTATTTGCTCACATGATTATTGAAGTGAATATTTATTTATGTCGTTTACTAAATGAAAAGCCATATATAAAGCTTGTGGATAAAATATTGTTTAATGATTTATTTCAGGATGGAAAAAGTGGTAAAATGATAGTATTAAAATGTGATATTACTTGTTTAAAAATAGATATAATTGTTAATGCAGCTAAAAAATCTTTATTAGGTGGTGGAGGAGTTGATGGGAGAATCCATAGTAAGGCAGGAAAAAGATTAAAGATGGAGTGTGCTAAATTAAATGAGTGTGAAACTGGTGAAGCAAAAATAACAAATGCTTATAAACTGCCTTCTGATAAAATAATACATACTGTTGGACCTATTTATAATGGTGGGGGAAATAGTGAAGCTGAACTTTTAAAAAATTCATACTTAAATTCTATGGAACTTGCAGAAGAGTATAGAAAAGAAAATAAAAAAGAAAATATAACTATTGCTTTTCCCTCTATTAGCACAGGAGTCTATGGCTATCCAAAAGAAAAGGCATCAAAAATTGCAGTTGATACCATAAGAAAAATCAATAATCCTAATATAAAAGTGATATTTGTCTGTCATAGTAATCGTGATTATAAAATTTATATTAAAAATGTTCATGGAATAAAATTAAGCTGTTAATCATGTTTAACTAAAAAGTAAAATGAAAAAAATAATTTATAGCTAATTTAATTCATAAAAACTAGCTGTGCATGTTTAACTAAAAAGTAAAATGAAAAAAATAATTTATAGCTAGTTTAATTCATAAAAACTAGCTATAATAGCTTTAATATCTCCATCAATATTGGTACCATCCCATTTAATAACAATCTTATCTTCATTTACTTCAAAAAAAGCTATTGAAAATGGTTGAGGACCTGTGTCATTGTATACAACTGTGATGTCATTTCCAGAAATATTTAATATTTCAATAGTTGAGTTAGATTCCATATAGCTATTGTATTCATCATCTCTTTGGCTTGAATTTTCATTAGACAAATAAATGTTGATTTTGAGTCCACCATTATTTGACTCATAGCTATTTCCTGTTTCCACACCATCAATAACACTTCCACTAAAAAGTATTCCACTACTGTACTTTTCAGGAAGTTTAAATTTTAATCCAGCTAATTCTTTATCTTTCCAGTCACTACTATCACTTATTTCATTGTTAGTAGCTATTCCTGATAAATAAATACTAAAAACAGCTATAAGAATTACAATAGCTATTATTAATATGTATATATGTTTTTTGTCTATTTTAATACCTCCAATAATTTTTAATTTTAATACTTTTTTAGTATTATTATTTTTATATATTTTTAAAGATTATTTTTTTTAATTTTTTTATATAGTTTTTATATATTTTTTATTAATTTTTTATATATTTTTTAAGATTTTTTTTATTTTTTTTATAAATCATAACATTAAAGGATTAATAAAGTTGAGTATATTTTTGAAGGTAATCTTGATAATCTTTATCTAAAATCTTTAAAAGAGACATATTTTGGGGACTAGTAGCTGCTCTTTCTTCTACAAGATTTCTAAGTGTTCCATTTTTCATATGTTCCCTAACTTCTCTTAGGACAAAATCTATAGTAGATTTATTACAATTTAAAAGCTCTTCTTGATTCATTTTATAGATTTCATAAACATCTAAATCATAATTTTTTGTAGCTGTCATCATCACATTCAAATAGCTATAATATTCCCCAATATCATCTAAAAATCCATCAATTCCTAAATAGCTAAGTATTGGTATAAATGAACATTCTGCCATAGGAAATATTAAATAGCTTCCAGGTTTCATATTTTCTCGTAAATTAGTAATTAAATCAACTAATTCCCTTGGTCTAAGAAGTAATTCATCCCCATTAGCTATTATAAAACCAGAATATCCTATTTCTTCCAATTCTTTTAAACACTTTATTCTAAGATCAATATATTTAGATCCTTGAAGAATAGCTATTTCTCCATTAAAATCTTTAGCTTTTTTAACAGTTCTATTCACGCTCCAAGTAGCTATTTCTTTTTCAATATTGTAAGCTACTCCCTCATCATTAGCTACTTTAAAAAGATTTGCATTGATTATGTTAGGTGTTTCTATATTTTCTAGCTTTCCAAGCCTTCCAGCTCCATCATGAGCTTTAATTTCAAATTTTTTATTCATTTAATATCACTTTGTTTTTAAATCATTATTTATTATTCTTTAGATGATGTAAATAAAGGTATTTCACTATATATATATTCATTAAATATAATTATCCATTACTTTTAAATTGTGAATTATTTAGAATTTAAAAAGAATAAATCTATCTTTTCTGCAAGTTCATTACTGCTTGGTAATAATTTTTCATAATATTTTGGCAACTGATTAGTAGTTTGATAAGTAGCTACGCCAATAGGTAAATTGGAAGATTTTAATGAGTATTCTACAACAGTCCTATCTTTTTCTTTGCAAATAATTATTCCTATAGAATCGTTTTCATCTGATAGTTTAACTTTATCATTTAAAATTTCTAAGTAATATTCCATTTTACCTTTATATTCTGGAATAAACTCACCAATTTTAAGTTCAATAGCTACTAAACATTTTAATTGTCTATGATATAATAATAAATCAATAAAATATTCCTTATTGTTTACCTCTAATTTATATTGATTTCCAATGAAAGCAAATTGACTTCCCATTTCAAGTAAAAATTTTCTTATATTTTTAACTAGCTCTATTTCTAATTGCCTTTTTAGAGTACTCTTCCCCTAAATCTAAAAAATCAAAAATATATTCATCTTTCACTGCTAAAATAGCACTATTTCTAACTTCAGGAGAAAGAGTTTTATCATAGTTTGTTTGGTTTATTAAAAATCTTTCATAAGCTTGGCTTTCAATCTGATGGATTAAAACATTTTTTGTCCACCCAAATTTTTTAGTGGCTAAAATATAGAACTCTCTCATTTGTGAATCTTTACATTTTTGCATGATTAAAATATGTTTTGTCCAACTAATTTCTCCAACCAATGGTTGTAGTTTTTCATTATCATGATATTCTTTATAAAATTTAGCCATATTCCAAAGATTTCTTTCTGAAAACCCTTTAATTCCAGGAAATTCATTTTGTAATTCTAAAGATAATGATTTAACAATAAATTTTCCCCAACTTTCATCAGCCAGTATTATTGATTTTCCTATTTCCCAATAAAGATTAATTAACTCTTTATTGACTGTTTTTAAGGCAGTGTATTGTGATTGTCTAATCTTTTCTTTTATATCTTTTATAAATTCTTTTTGTTCATTATTTAAAAGTATATCATTCACATTATCACCACCAAAAAATGCAACCAATGGTTGCAGTATTTTATTAAATTATCTTAAAAAAGTAATAAAAAAAATTTATTAAATTATTATAAATTCATCAATACTATTAGTTTTTAAGATTCTTTTATCTTAGTTTAATCACTATCACTTACAACATAAACCTTGAAAACTACTTTTGAAGTTTTTGATGATACAATTTAACAAAATTTTTTTTATTTTAATTAACTTATTCTAAATTTTAATTTTTCTCATGAAAAAAAAATTATTATTATACACTATTATTTTTCTTGAAAGAAAATATTCTATTTTATTAAGTAATTTTATTTAAATTGAACAAGGAGTATATTCATTTAAAGAAAATTATTATTTTAAAACTTTATTTTCTAGAATATATAGTATTCGACAAAACTTTTGAAAATGTCAATCTTGATTAATTTATCAATTTTATTTAATAAAATAGGATTTAAATGGTTTTAAATAAGTTTAAAATTATCATCATTTTTAAATCAAATGTCGAGTACTATACACTCTTCTTTATATATTTTTTATCTAATTAATATTTATTTATTAATATATTTTTTTTAAACTTTTTTTTTTTTTTTGAAAGTTTAGGTGGTAGCTTTTAGGTTACACTTTAGAAAAATTTAGTAAGCTTTATATATGCTATGTTCAAATGTTATAACAAGGACTTGAGGTATTGACCTGTGATGTCCAAGGTGTGTTTTTCAATGTCTGTGTTAGAACGTCTAAAAGCTTTCCTTACTGGAGCTAAAAATGATGTATCTGAGAATAAATCTGATAAAGAAGTATTAAATCAAAAGAAACCTGAGAAAACAAAGGATGATTTAAAATCAAAACAGACATCTTCAAAAGATACAAATGAAAAAGAAAAAACCGATTCTTCTATAGCTGAAACTTCTGAAAACGAAGAAGTAGCTGAAACTTCCCAACCCGAAGAAGTAGCTGAAACTTCTGAAAGTGAAGAAGTAGCTGAAACTTCTGAAAGCGAAGAAACAACTGTTGAAGAAACTATGGAAGAACCTTCTGAAAGTTCAGATGTCGATGAAGAAGAACTTGAAGAAGAAGATGAAAACGATAAAAAAGATGAGAAAGATAATATGACCCTATTAGATGAAGAAAATGGAAAATTAACATTAGATAGCGTTGATCCAGATTTCACTCAAATTTTCATTGATGCTGGTATTGATACTGTAGAACATTGTTTCCAATGTGGTACTTGTACTGGTGGATGTCCTTCTGGAAGAAGAACTCCTTATAGGATTAGACAAATAGTTAGAAAATGTCTAATGGGATTAAAAGATGAAGTAATTTCTGATGATGCATTATGGATGTGTACTACTTGTTACACTTGCCAAGAAAGATGTCCAAGAGAAATTAAAATAGTCGAAATTGTAAAAATGGCTCGTAATATTGCTGCAGAAAATGGCTTCATGGCTCCTGCACATAAAGCTACTGGTTCTTTTGTTATAAAAACTGGACATGGTGTACCTATTAATGATGCAACCATGGAACTTAGAAAAAGAGTCGGACTTGGTGAATTACCACCAACTACTCATTCTTTCCCAGAAGCATTAGAAGAAGTACAAAAAATATGTGAAGCTACTGGATTCAATGACTTAATTGGTTTCAACAAAGAAACTGGAGAGCTTGAATAAATAGCTAAGCATTAATAGAGTAATATTTTAGCTGAATAATTATTATGATTATTAATGGAGACATAAAAAATGGAAATTGCATATTTCTTAGGTTGTATTATGAACAACCGTTATCCTGGAATTGAAAAAGCAACAAGAATTTTATTCGATAAACTTAATATTGAACTTAATGATATGGCTGGAGCATCTTGCTGTCCTGCTCCTGGGGTATTTGGTTCTTTTGATAAAAAAACATGGGCTTCAATAGCTGCTCGTAACATTACCATAGCTGAAGACATGGGTTCAGACATCATGACTGAATGTAATGGTTGTTTTGGTTCATTATTTGAAACTAATCACATGTTAAAACATGATGAAGAAATGAAAGATGAAATTAACGAAGTTTTAGCTGAAGCTGGAAGAGAATTTAAAGGAACAGTTAATGTAAGACACTTTGCTGAAATCTTATACAATGAAGTTGGTCTTGATAAATTAGCAGATCTTGTTGATAATCCATTAGATTTGAATGTAGCTGTTCACTATGGATGCCATTTCCTCAAACCAACTGAAGAAATCCAGATTGATAATGCAGAAAAGCCAACTATATTAGATAATATTGTTGAAGCTACTGGTGCTAAATCTGTACCTTACAAAGACAAAATGCTCTGTTGTGGTGCAGGTGGAGGACTTAGATCAAGAGATATTGATGTAACTTTAAGTTTCACCAAAGAAAAGCTCGATAATATGACTGCTGCTGGTGTAGATGCTATTGTAAATGTCTGCCCATTCTGTCACTTACAATTTGATGTAGGTCAAACAGAAGTTAACAAAAAATACGGTACTAACTTTGCAATACCTGTTTTCCACTTAGCTCAGTTATTAGGTTTAGCTATTGGATTAGGTTCTAATGAATTAACATTAGATTCTCATTTAATTGATACAGATCCAGCTCTTGCAAAATTAGTTGCTGCATCTGATAAAGCTACTGGAGAATAATTTTTCCAACTTTCTTTTTTTAATTTTCTTTTTTTTTTTTTTTTATTTTTTTTACTTTTCTAAATTTTTTTAATTATCTTAATTTTCTATTATTTTAATTTTCTATTATTTTTTTTATAAATCATTAGTAATACTTTTTTTTATTTTTTAAGATAAAAACTTAATACTTCCGATAGAAATCTTTATATATTTTGCAGTACAATATAATAATAGGAAGAAAAAGTAAGTTATAAAAATTGAGTTATTAAAACTAATAATATAATTTGCTTAAAAAGGTGATTAAACATGATAAAAATAATATTAATGGTTCTATTATTAATATTAACAACAATCAATACAATATTAATATTTAAAAGATCCAAATAAAGGAGAGATAATAATGAGTATTAGACTCAAAGAAGACACAATACAAGGTTTCAGAGAAATAAAACAATTATATGATCTTAAATCTTTAGATGAAGCAGCAAAACTAGCAATCAAAAACACACCTTTAAGACACTCCTATGAAACCGAACCACCAGCCCTAGTACTGCCTAATAAAAACGATCCTGGTGATGATTTATTTATCACCTGGTCGGATTTAAAAAACAGTGAAACAAGTAAAGAATGGGGCGACTTGAAAAATAATGAAATTGTAGCTACAGTATTGTTTAAAGATGATTATGGTGTTTTAATAAGATTTAGGGATTCTAATCAAGAAATTTATATTGATTATTACAGGTTTATTTAATAGTATTTTTTTCAATTTTTTTTAATTATCTTAAATTTTTTTATATTTCTTATATTTTTTCTAATTTTTGAATTGTTCCATTGAAATAAAGAAAAATATGATTCCTGCTATAACAAATAATAAAGAAGCAGTTACTGATCTCATAGCATAATAATTTATCACGATATTTACTAAACCACTTATTATCATGACTATGCTTGCATATTTTAAAATTTTTTTTTCATTCATGCTTTTCACTCCTCTAAAATAATAGAATGTTTATTCAATTTTTTTTATTATTGAGTATTTTTTTATAGAGTATTATATCTTTTTGAAATTTTTGAGTAAAATTTTTCAACTATAATCTCAAAGGGAGTTTGAATGAAATTATTAAAAAAAAATTAATTAATTCTCTAAAAATATATTTTATTTATCTTTAATTTTTAAATTAATGATTAATATTTCTTTCTTTTAAAAAATATAAATTATAATTATTTTGT
>WRMT01000073.1 GCA_009777005.1 Methanobrevibacter sp.
ATTTAATGAATATTTAAAAGAATTAATATTATTTTAAGTTAATAATTTATAATTATAATTTTAAATTCAATGAATATTTTAGAAGGTTTTGTGTTATTTTAATTTAATAATTTTTTATTTAATGAATATTTAAAAGAATTAATATTATTTAATAATTAAACCTTGATATTATATTTTATTACAGAGGAAAACTATGAAAAAATCATGCCCTAACTGTAAAGGAACTGGTTCACGAGTGAAAAAGAGAAAAATATGTAATGCTTGCGATGGAACTGGTTTTCAAGATACTTTTGAAGCTAAAAATCATTTTAAAGGTATAAACACCAATGCAAAAGCAAAATTTGACTTAGAATCTGATCAAGATGTTCCTTGCGAAGTTTGTAAAGGAAAAGGTAAGATAGATCTTCTTGAAAAGTGTAAAACTTGTAAAGGAACTGGTGAAGTTAATAGCTGTGAGTCATGTGGTAAAATCATTGATGAAAAATATAGCTATTGTAAAGAATGTAATATTAAAATTAAAAAGGAAAAATTAGAAGAGGAAAAGAGGATTAAACAAGAAAAATTAGCTAAGCCCGTTGTATTTGTTTTAGATCCAATCTGTGAAATGGAAGATTTAGAAATTAATTCTATTTACAAAGGTAAAATCACAAGAGTGGAAAAATACGGAGTATTCGTTAGCTTAAATAATCAAGTTTGGGGATTGATGAGAACTGGAAATCCTAATTATAATGTTGGAGAAGAAATATTTGTAAAAATAATCGAATATAAACCTCAAAAAAGAGAGGTGGATATGAGTCCAGCTAATATTACTGGAGATTATAAGCTTGAAAAAGTTAAAAAGAACATAGCTAGAACAAAAATTGATTCTCTTGATAATAAATCCATTGGAAAAATTATTAGAATTGAAGGAGAAGTAATTCAAATACAACAAACCTCTGGACCTACTATATTTACCATAACTGATGAAACAGCTATTACATGGGCTGCTGCCTTTGATGAAGCTGGTGTTAGAGTTCACCCTCATATTGATAATGGAGACATTGTAGAAGTTATAGGGGAAGTAAATCAACATAGTGGTAAAATCCAGATTGAATCAGAGACAATAGAAAAATTAGAAGGAAAATCTGCTAGTAAAGTACGACAACTTATAGATCAAGCACTAGATGAGAGAGCTGAACCTGAAAAAGTAGATAGTCTTATAAAAAGTGAAGTTTTAGATAAACTTCAGCCAAAAATGAGAAAAGCTGCGAAAACTATTAGAAGAGCTATTATGGATGGAAGAACAATTTTACTTAGACATCATGCTGATGCTGATGGAATATGTGCTGGAGTAGCTATGGAAAAAGCTGTTGTTCCTCTTCTTAGAGAAATAAGTCCAAGTAATGATGCTGAATGGCATTATTTTAGAAGATCACCTAGTAAAGCTCCTTTTTATGAATTAGAAGATGTTGTTAAAGATTTATCATTTGCATTAGAAGATTTAGAAAGACATGGACAAAAATTACCTTTAATTGTTCTTTTAGACAATGGTTCAACCGAGGAAGATATTTTAGCATTGATGAAAGCTAAAATTTATGATATAGAAATTGTTGTAATTGACCATCACTTCCCTGGAGAAGTTAAAGATGGAAAAGTGGAAGTAGATGAGTTTGTTGATGTTCATGTTAATCCTTATCTTGTTGGAGGAGACTCTCAAATAACTGCTGGAGCATTAGCTGTTGAAGTAGCTAATATAGTAAATCCTGAAGTAAGAGAACTAACTAATCATCTTCCAGCAGTAGCTGCTTTAGGAGATCATGCAAGATCAGATGAAGCAGAGCAATATATAGCTATTGCAAAAAAGAAAGGATACAGTAGAGAAGATTTAGATAAAATAGCTGCATGTGTTGATTTTGAAGCATATTTCCTTAGATTTATGAATGGTAGAGGGATCATGGACACAATTTTAGCTGTTGATAATATTGATAAACATGAACAACTGATTAATGCTTTATATAAAGAATATGAACGAAGAGTAAATCTTCAGCTAAAAGCTACTTTACCTAACACAAAGCAAGAAAAATTAGCTAATGGTATTTATTTCAATATTTTAGATGTTGAAAAATTCGCTCATAGATTTACATTTCCTGCACCAGGAAAAACCTGTGGTTTTGTCCATGATTCAGTTGTCCAAGAACTTGGAGAGGAAACACCTATAATAACCCTATCTTATGGTCCTGATTTTGGAGTTATAAGAGCTACTGATGCTGTGAATGAAAAATTCGGTTTCAATCTCAATGAAATCGTATGGAAACTTCAAGACAAAATCCCAGAAGCAGGTATTGATGGTGGAGGACATGAATGTGCAGGTTCATTGAAATTCATTGAAGGTTTATCAAAAAAAGTTTTAACAAGGTTTGCAAAGGAAATAGCTGAAATGGATTATTAAGCTTAATAAAAAACCATAATTACAATCTAAAGTAAATCTAAAAACGTAATAATTATTTGAATTACTAAAATATTACTTATCATATGGTCTAATAAGGTATATATATTTTAGATAATTATATTTATTAATAGCATTGAAAGGAATACTTTACATATTTTTACTTTTCCTTGGTCATTTATCATGTAAAAATTATAGAATATTATAAAAATTTAGATTACTAAGATTTAGGGTGTTTTTATTATGATAGAAGTAAAGGATGCTGTTGACAATGCAATACATTTTTTAAAAGAAATAAGAATAACTGAATTACCAAACTTGAAAGTAGAAGAAGTATATCTTGAAAAAGATAAGTATATAATTGTCACATTAGGGTGGGATGAAGAAAGATCTCTGACACCTTTAGAAAAAATGACAAAACCTGCAAATACACCTTTTCCTACAGAACGTATTTATAAATCATTTTATATAGATAATGATAATGGTAAAGTCGAAAAAATGAAGATTAGGAAAGTGAATAATGGTTAATAGTCTTAAAAAATTCATTAAAACCACTAATAAGATAATTGTCGACTCTAATTTATTTTTACTATACCTTGCTGGATTACATGACATAAACACCATAAAAAAGATAAAATCAACTAAAATATTTTCTAAAAAAGAATTTAAGATTTTACAATGCATATTAAATAATTACAAAGAAATAACTACAACACTTCATATTTTAACTGAATTCAGTAATTTAAACAAGGATAAATATAATAAAAAGAATGATTTTTATAGAAAAGAATTGTTTGGGGTTCTTCAACTTTTATTAGAAGAGGAATATTTGCATAAAAATTCATTGATATTTCTGAATTAGTGTGTGATATGCAGTTTAAGAGATTAGGTGTTGCTGATATAGGTATAAAAAAAATTTCAAAGCAAAATAACTATGGGGTAATACAACAGACTTTGACCTTTATTATCATTTAAAAGACAATAATATCAAATGTTTTAATTTCAATCACTTGTTTCCAAAAAATTATTAAACACTCTAGTTTTTTTTTTTTTTTTTTTTAAGTTTATACTAATTTTTTTATCAATATCAATCAAAACATGAATTTATTATTTCTTCCTTTTTCAAGATGAATCACTTTTTGATGTGAATTATTATGAAACAATTTAAAATTTCATCTCCTTATAAACCTCTTGGAGATCAACCACAAGCTATTAAATCATTAGCTAATGGTATAAAAAAAGGTTTTCATGAACAGACTTTACTTGGTGTAACAGGGTCTGGTAAAACATTTACAATGGCTAATGTTATAGAACATGTTCAAAAACCAACATTAATCATTTCTCATAATAAAACATTAGCTGCACAGCTATATGAAGAATTTAAAGAATTTTTCCCAGAAAATGCTGTTGAGTACTTTGTTAGCTATTATGATTATTATCAACCTGAAGCATATGTTCCTCGAACTGATACATTTATTGATAAGGAGGCATCAATAAATGAAGAGATTGATAGAATGCGTCATTCTGCTACACAGTCTCTTCTATCTCGTGATGATGTTATTGTAATATCAAGTGTTTCATGTATTTATGGTATAGGATCTCCTGAAGACTATGGTGAGTTTGCACTTTCACTAGCTGTAGGTGATATTTTTGATAGGGGTGAAATCTTATCACGGTTAATTCATATGCAGTATGAGAGAAATGATATTGAATTTGAAACAGGTCAATTTAGAGTACGTGGGGATGTTATTGAGGTTAATCCTGTTCATGGAACTCCTCCTATTCGAATTGAGCTATTTGGGGATGAAATTGATTCAATAGCTATTGTGGATAAACTTACTGGAAAAAAAATTGAAAGCCTTCAAAGATACATGATATTTCCTGCAAAGCACTTTGTTATAGCTGAAGAAAAATTGAATAAAGCTATTGCTGATATTAATGAGGAGCTTGATGAAAGGTTAAATGAACTTAAACTACAAAATAAACTAGTTGAAGCACAACGTTTAGAGCAAAGAACTCGTTTTGACATTGAAATGTTAAGTGAAATGGGTTATTGTCCAGGTGTTGAAAACTACTCCTTACATCTTTCTGGAAGAAAATGGGGGGAAATGCCTTATACTCTTTTAAAATACTTTCCAGATGATTTTTTAACCATTATTGATGAATCTCATGTTACAGTCCCTCAAATTAGAGGAATGTATAATGGAGATAGAGCAAGAAAAGAAACATTAGTTGAACATGGTTTTCGTCTTCCATCAGCTAAGGAAAATAGACCTTTTAGATTTGATGAGTTTGAAAAGTCTGTAAATCATGTTTTATATCTTTCAGCTACTCCTGGAAACTATGAATTAAGTCGTAGCTTAAATGTAGTTGAACAAATTATTCGTCCAACAGGATTAGTTGATCCTGAAGTTATTATTAGACCAGTTAAAGGTCAAGTAGATGATTTACTTGGAGAGGTTAGAAAAAGAGTTGAAAAAAATCAAAGGATATTAATCACTACTTTAACAAAGAGAATGGCTGAGGATTTAACTGATTATTATGCAAAAATTGGAGTTAAGGTAAGATATCTTCACTCAGAAATTGATACTTTAGAGCGAATTGATATTGTAGATGATTTAAGAAGAGGAGAGTTTGATTGTCTTGTAGGTGTAAATTTACTTCGAGAAGGATTGGATCTTCCCGAAGTTTCTCTAGTAGGAATTTTAGATGCTGATAAGGAGGGGTTTCTCAGATCTGAAACTTCTCTTATTCAAACAATTGGAAGAGCTGCAAGAAATGTAGATGGTAAGGTTTTGATGTATGCAGATAATATAACTGATTCTGTTAAAAATTCTGTAGATATAACTAATAAAAGAAGGAAATTGCAGACGGATTATAATAAAAAACACGATATAACACCTAAATCTACTTATAGGTCATTAAAAGAGAAGAAAAAAGAAATTGAAAAGTATGATAAAACTGGAACTGATCTTAAAAAGATGCCTAAAGATGAGCTTAGAATGCTTATTACTGATTTAGAGAAAGATATGAAAGAAGCAGCAGAAAGTTTAGATTTTGAAAGAGCAGCTAAATTAAGAGATCAATTAATAGTTATAAAAGGAGTAGCTAATTAGTGTTTTAAAAAGATTCACTAGGGATTATTAATTCTTATATTTCATTGCAATTCTTGGTAATAGGGTCGTTTTTCGCAGGTAAATCAAGGATTATTAATTCTTATATTTCATTGCAATAAACTAAATAATCATCATATTTTAAAAATTAACATTTATATTTCTACATTATGATATTAAGAACAATTTGTTAAAAATAAAGGATTTTTAATAAAAATTAATGTTATAAATAACCTTTATTATTTTCATATTTAATTATCCATATACTTATTTAGTTTTAAATTATACTATTCATATTAATAAAAATAATTTTGAATGAATAAAGATTTTAATTAAGATAATTTATTTTAAAATTAATCACATTGAGGAAATTATGCTTAATTCAAAAAATAATCATCTTAAAAGAGAGATTGAAGAAGTTTTCAATGGCATATCACGTCAAAAAAAAATTCATGAAGCTATTTTGTTTGTTGAAAGTTCAAATGATGATTTTTCTGTAAGCTTTGGCTATGGTGGAAAGGACATACGCTCTCCATTTTTTATTGCAAGTGTTACTAAACTTTTTATCACTGCTTGCATATTGATCTTACTGGAGGAAAAAAAACTATCATTTGATAACTTTATAATAAATTATTTTGATAAAACTACATTGGAAGGACTGCATAATTATAAGGGGGAAGAATATTCCAACAGACTCACAATCTCAGATTTACTCTTTCATAGGAGTGGATTGGCTGATGGTCTTGAAGAAGGTGGTTTTTTAAAACAATTACTTAAAGATGATTTTGAATTGTCTTTTGAAGAGGTATTAACTAAAACAAAAGAGTTATCTTCACATTTTCCTCTGAACACTCCTAAAAAAGCCTATTATTCTGATGTGAATTTCAGTTTGCTTAGTAAAATCATTGAAAAGATTACTGGAGAAACTTTGAGCAATGTGTATAAAAAATATATCTGTGTTCCCCTTGGTTTAACCAATACATATTTACCTTCAAGTTCCAATGATTTCATACCAAAAATTTATTATAAAAATGAATCTTTGCATCGTCCGAAGTTCCTAACTAGTAGCTACAACTATGATCTTGTTTCTACAGCAGAAGATTTGATGAAGTTTTTAAAAGCTTTTTTCAATGGTTCTCTGTTTTCATCAAGTATTTTTGAAGATTTAGCTATATACAGGAAGCTTCAGATGTCTATGGGACCTATTCATTATGGTGGTGGATATATGCAGATACCTATGAAAAGTATTTATACTCTTTTTAGAGGAAAGGGTGAATTGATTGGTCATTCTGGAACAACAGGTTCTTTTGCATTTTATTATCCTCATAAAGACTTATATTTTGTAGGGGATCTTAATCAAATGGCAGATCCAGGACTACCTATAAAATTAGCAATGAAACTTTCAATGAAACTAAAGTAATGTTAATTGATATGGATTAAAAGCTAAAATAATAATAATTATGTTTAAACGACTAAAAATTGAGCAATATTTATTATAATTAAGAAATATATTACACTAAATATTTTTTTTAAGAGATGAAATTTTAACACTTCAGTTAAAAGAAAGTGAAATGTAGAGAAGGGTATTTTATGACAATTCATTAAAGTTATGTATTTGATTTAATAAAATTAAAGATAAATCAAAGATTTTGAAAACCTATAAAATACTTAAAAGCATTGTAAACTTAGAAAAAGTTGATATGATGACACTCATAGAAACAAAAATTAAAATAGAAGATATTTATTTAAAAAAATCGAAAAAGAAGCTAAAAGTAGAAACATCGAGAAGGATGAGGTTTTCAATGAATTAGTTAAAAAAGGACTCATGAATATTAGAAATAAAAAAACAACTTTTGATAGAATAGAACGATTAACTGGAAGAAAGGCAGAAATACTTAACAAAGATACTTATAATCATAATCCTAGTAAAGAACAATTAAACTCTATTGTTGGACTCATGGATGCTCCAGAGGGTTTTGATGTAGTTAAAACTGTTGAAAATGCAAGTGTTAGAAAATGAGAATAAATGATTTTTTCAGATGAGAATTTCATAATAGCTTTATTTTTGAAAAAACATGATAAACACGAAAGAGCAACTGAAATATGGGAAAATATTCAAAATAAAGATAAAATAATTTCCTTCATGATTATTAAAATTTAGAAATTGCTCAAAAAAATAATTTTTATATTTTTATTATATTTTTAATAAATATTATTATTATTTTAGTCTTTTACTTAATGTATATATCAAATAAAATTTTCATGAATAAGGTTTAAAATCTTTTAAATTAAATCTAAAATGATTATAATAAAAAAATATTTTTTTATAAATTTTAAAAAAATTTGGTAATTTTAAATAATTATTATAATCTTTATTATTCTTTCATTGAAAAGGTTACTTACTAATTCAGATATTATAATCATTTTAAATTTTATTATTTTTTTAAAAACATGGTTTCAGGTTTTTAATAAATTTAAATATAAGAAATTCAATGATTTTTAAAGGTTTAAAAAATCAAAATTTTTTTGACAATCTAAAATCGAAGTTTAACAGTATTTAAATTATAATATAATCATTTTTAATTTAATTTAAATTACTTTTAGTGATTATTTTGCATGGATATTTTAAACATCACAATAATTTTTTAATTAACTAAGAAATAGGAGAATTATCATTGAATAAAGACTCAAGCAAAAAAAATATCATTTTAAAAGGTGCAAGAGAGCATAATCTCCAGAATTTAGACTTAGCTATTCCAAGAGATCAGTTTATTGTAATAACAGGACTAAGTGGGTCGGGAAAATCATCATTAGCTTTTGATACAATCTATGCTGAAGGACAGCGAAGGTATGTTGAATCTTTATCAGCTTATGCTAGACAATTTTTAGGTCAAATGAAAAAACCTGAAATAGATTATATTGAAGGATTGTCTCCAGCTATTTCAATTGATCAAAAAACTACTAAAATGAATCCACGTTCAACTGTTGGAACTATTACTGAAATTTATGATTACTTACGTCTACTTTTTGCAAGGATTGGTACTGCACACTGCTATACATGTGGAAAAGAAATCTCTCAACAAACAAGTGGTCAAATTGTAGAGAGTATTATTGGGGAAGGTGAAGGAGTTAAAATTCAGGTTCTTGCTCCAATAATTAGGGATAGGAAAGGAGAACATAAAAAAATCTTTGAAGATCTTCAAAATAAAGGATTTGTCAGAGTTCGAGTAGATGGTGAAATAAAAGATTTAGAAGAAGAAATAATTTTGAGTAAGAACTTTAAACACACTATTGAGGTTGTGGTTGATAGACTAATAATAAGAGAAGATATTGATTTTATGAGAAGATTAGCTGATTCAGTTGAAACAGCTCTTTCTTTTGGTGAAGGAATTGTAAATGTTCTCTATAATAAAAAAAATAATGATAATGAAGATAAAAATGACAAAGATGAAAATAATAAAAACGATAAAGATAGTGAAAAGAATGAATATGAAAAAGCTTATTCTGAGCACTTTGCCTGTGTAGATTGTGGAATAAACTTAGAAGAAATTAGTCCAAGAATGTTTTCATTTAATAGTCCTCATGGAGCATGTCCTGAATGTAATGGTCTTGGAAGTAAGATGGAAATGGATCCAGATTTAATTGTTCCAAACAAAAATCTATCTTTAAATGAGGGAGCTATTGTTCCATGGAGTAGATCAAAAGGAAATAAAGAAAATTACTATCATCAAATGCTACTTGCAGTAGCTAATCATGTTGGATTTTCAATGGATACTCCATTTAATGAATTAAAAAAAGAAGAACAAACAGCTATTCTTTATGGAACTGACGATAAGGTATCATTTAGTTTTAAACGTAGAAATAAATCTTACAGAGTTAATAGAAAATTTGAAGGTGTTATTACAAGAATGGAACGCCAATATCTAGAAACCAAATCAAATTATTCTCGTAGTTATATTTCAAAATTTATGAGTGATCATAGCTGCCATGTTTGTGGAGGTAAAAGATTAAAGATTGAAGCTTTATCTGTAACTGTTGGTGGAAAATCTATAGCTGATGTAGTAGCTATGGCAATTAAGGATTGTTATAAATTCTTCCAAAGTATTGAATTAAATGAAAGAGAATTGTTCATAGCTAAGGAAATTTTAAAAGAGATAAATGAACGATTAAAATTTTTAGTAAATGTTGGTCTTGATTACATATCAATGGAACGATCTTCTGGAACCTTATCTGGTGGTGAAGCTCAAAGAATTAGATTAGCTACTCAAATTGGTTCTGGTCTTGTTGGAGTATTATATATTTTAGATGAGCCAAGTATTGGTCTTCATCAAAGAGATAATGTAAAGCTCATTGAAACACTTAAAAGATTAAAAAATATTGGAAATACCTTGATTGTAGTTGAACATGATGAGGAAACAATATTATCTTCAGATTATGTTGTAGATATAGGACCTGGAGCTGGTGAACATGGTGGAAAAGTTGTAGCTCACGGTACTCCATCTGAGATAATGGAATCCCATGACTCTATAACTGGCAACTATCTCTCTAGAAGAGAAACAATACCAATTAGTAAAAATAGAAGAAAACATCAGAACAAGTTTATTACAATTAAGGGAGCAAAAGAAAACAATCTTAAAAACATTGACGTAAACATTCCTCTTGGAGTTTTTACATGTGTTACAGGAGTTTCTGGCTCTGGAAAAAGTTCTTTAATAAACCAAGTTCTTTATAAGGGTCTAGATGGGATTATCAATCATAAACATAGCTTCGCTGGAAAATTTGAGAAAATTGAAGGTAGCAGAAATATTGATAAAATCATTATCATAGATCAAACACCTATCGGTAGAACTCCTCGTTCTAATTCAGCTACTTACACAGGACTTTTTACATATATTCGTGAAATATTTGCTGAAACACCAGAAGCTAAAGCTCGAGGTTATAAACCTGGAAGATTTAGTTTTAATGTTAAAGGTGGAAGGTGTGAAGCTTGTTCTGGTGATGGAATAATCAAAATCGAAATGCATTTTTTAGCTGATGTTTATATTCCATGTGAAGTTTGTAAAGGAAAACGATACAATGATGAAACTTTAGATATAAGATATAAGGGAAAAAATATCTATGAAGTTCTTGAAATGACTGTAGAAGAAGCTTTAGAGTTTTATAAAAATATTCCAAAGATAAAAAAGAAATTACAAACTTTAGATGATGTTGGTTTAGGTTATATTAAGTTAGGTCAATCAGCTACTACCTTATCAGGTGGTGAAGCTCAAAGAATTAAATTAGCTAAAGAACTTTCTAAACAAAGCACTGGAAAAACCCTGTACATTTTAGATGAACCAACTACAGGTCTTCATTTTGCAGACATTAAGAGGCTTTTAACTGTTCTTGGACGACTAACTGATTCAGGAAATTCCATTGTTGTCATAGAACACAACCTTGATGTTATAAAAACAGCAGACCACATTATTGACTTAGGTCCTGAAGGTGGAGATGGTGGTGGAGAAATAGTAGCTACTGGCACACCAGAAGAAATAGCTAATTCTGGAACATATACTGGAGACTTTTTAAAAGATATTTTAAATGAAAATATCACTCCACTTGCAAGAAAATTAATTAAAGAAAAAATGAGCAAATAAAAAAAATTTATTAATTTATTAATTTAATATTCTATAATAAAGAAAACTTTAATTAATAATATACCTTATCATTTAATATTAAAAATTTTTTTAAGAGTTTATTAATATTTATTATTAGAAATTTTTATAATAGGGATTTATTATATTAA
>WRMT01000074.1 GCA_009777005.1 Methanobrevibacter sp.
AATTAACGAAAAAAAATAAAAAAAAAAAAAAAAAAAAAAAAAAAAAAAAAAAAAAAAAAAAAAAAAAAAAATTAAAAATGAAATTTAAAGTGATTATAATGATTATAAGCAAACATTATAGTGGTAAGGTCATGTAAAACTATGAATAACACTATTAAATCCCATTGACAAGATAATAAATTATTAATTATTGATTTTAACGATGCATGATTGCTTTTTCAAAAATTTTTATGAAGCTATTGAATTTTTTAGTTATAAAATCTCTTGAAAAAATATAGCTTATTAATGGCACCATAATTATTGTGTAAATTCCAGTTAATAGAGGATCATTAAATATAAATTCCACAGGACTATCAACCCTTAATTTTACAAATACAAATCTAACAATATATAGGTGCAAAATATAAATAGTGAATGAATTTACTCCAAGTTTAGTTAAAAATGTAACTTTGTTAGTCATAAGTTTGTTTACAAATAATGCAGCTATTATCCCTGAAATAACTGCTATAAATCGTGAAATAATGCCTATTTCAATCGTTAAATCCATAGTCTCATAAGATGAAACAAATTGAACTAACTCATAAGATGATTCAAAATATGTAACACTATCACTAAATATCCACATTATTATTATAAATAATATTAACATGATGAAAACAGATATTTTGTTTCTAAATAGACTCGACAAATTACTATATTTAGCAATTTTTTCATTGAAAGTTTTTTTGTAATCGTTATAATAATACCCAACTAAAAATACGGGTAAATAACCAAAAGTTCTAGCATATCCAAAAAAATCATCAGGTATTGGCAAAAGACCTATCAGTAATAATGCAAGAATAGATATTGGAAGTATATGTTTTATTTTATCCAGAATAGGAAGAATAAGTCTTATTGTAAATAGGCTAATTAAAAACCATAGTGCATATGCTGGAACAACAAAAGGATATCTATGGAATGCTCTTCCTAAAACAAAATAGTTAAAAAAAAGCCAGATTATAGTGAAAAGAATATAAGGAATAAAAATATTTTTAAATGCTTTAATACCACTATCTTCACTAATTTTTGAAAAATATCCTCCTACAAAGAAAAAAATCGGCATGGCAAATATACATAAAAAATTTGCAAGAGTAACATAAATATCCACACCGTTCTCTCGTGAAGGAGATATAACATGTACGAATATGACTATAAGAATAGCTAAACCTTTTAAATTATCATATTTAGCAACTCTTTTATTGTTAGTTGTTTGATTCTGATTTGTCTTGTAAAATGAAAAAAAACTTAGAAAACATTTTTTAAGTTTTTCCAGATTGAAATTTTTAGAGCTTGAATTATCTTCATTCATATCTTCAGATGTTTCCACAATATTTCCGCCTCAAAAGTAGTTTTAACTTATATAAAATCTTTGTTTAATTATAATACTATAATAATTAAACAATTATTAATATTGTAATTTATTTTATATAAATATTGTTATTAAACATGCGAATGTAAAGTTTCACGGTATTGTAAAGTATATTTTTGATTTAATGTAAACTTTTTGAAATCATGAAATGAATGTGTTACATTAGATTTTCAAAATAAAATGTTGAATTCGTTAAAATTAAATTTAAAATTTTTCAATTTAAAAACTGAAAATTGAATCAAAACCATGAAATTTATAATCTCTTAAAAAGAGGTTTCATTACAAAAATAATGGTAAATTTAATTTATTAATTAAATAAAGAATAATTATTAAAAAAATTTATAAAATAAGTTTTTACAAACTTTAATTTTCTTTTAATTAATAATATTAATCTTTGTTCATTATTAAAACTAGAATAAATAATTTAAAATTTTCTTGAATTTAGAGTTTTTTAAATTTAATAAATTTATTAATATAGTAGCATACTTATTAAAATCTTTATTAAAATATTCATAATATTTAATATTAATTAAAAATCAATATAAATATTTTAATTATTAATTAAATAAAAATAATTCATTGATTACTAAAATTAACTATTAATATATCATGAAATTTAAATATAAAATTTAATTCCATAGAAACAAAATAAAAATTGAAAATACAAAATATTTAAAATTAATATAAAATATTAAAACCGGGAAAAATTCTTAAAAATCAATTAAATAACTTATAAATTATTTAATAAAAGTTAATAATTAAAAATAAGGACAATGAAAATTATAATTAAAAATAAGGACAATGAAAATTATAATTAAAACTAAAGATAATAAAAAGTTAATAAATAAAAATAAGGACAATAAAAGTTAATAATTAAAACTAAAGATAATAAAAAGTTAATAATTAAAACTAAGGATAATAAAAATTATAATTAAAAATATAGCTATTTAAAAAGAAAATAAAAAGAAAAATAAAAATGTTAAAAATTATGTAAAAACAGGGAAAACCTAATGAAAATATCTTAAATAATAAAATAAGGATTATAAACCCACAATCAAATTATAAAAAATCCATTTATAGGTCAAAAACTTTTTTAGATATTTTTTCACTAGCATTACCATCATCTAAGTAACAGAATCGGTTATAAAATTCATTGTATTGTTTTTTAAACTCATTAGTAATTTTATCAATATTAGCTATAGCTTCAATGATTTCCTCTGTTGTAAATAATAGTGGACCAGGAAGGTCTTTTTTCATGTCAATATAAAAACCTCTTAGTGAAGAAGAATATTTTTCTAAATCATAGGTGTAAAATAAGATAGGTCTTTTTAAATTGGCAAAGTCAAAGAACACACTAGAATAATCAGTAATTAATATATCGGATATTAAATAAAGTTCGCCAATATCATCATGATAAGAAACATTAAATGCGAAGTTTTCAAAATCTTTTAAATCTAGTTTATCTGCAATAAAGTAATGGGTTCTAATAAGGATTATATATTCATTATCAATATTATTTTTTAGTTTTTCTAAATTTAATTTTAGATTAAATTTATATTGCCCTGATTCATAGTATTCATCATCTCTCCATGTAGGAGCATATAATATTATTTTTTTATTAAAAGGGAGTTTTAATTTTTTTTTAATAGTATTAATAATCTCAGGATTCTTTTCATATAAAATATCATTTCGTGGGTACCCATATTCGAGAACTTCACCATCATATGCAAAAACTCTTCGAAATATATCTGTTGAATATTTGTTTGGTGAAACCAAATACTTCCATTGACTTGCATTAGTAACATAGTGATGTTTTATTTTTGGATCTGCTGAATGGATAGTATCAATATCTAAACCTAGTTTTTTTAAGGGAGTGCCATGCCATGTAGATAAAATTACTTGATCTTCTCTTTTTCTAAGTCTAAGGGGTTGTCTAAGGTTTATTACCCAATATTTTGACAATGCCATGTAATAATAATATTTTAAAGAGAATCTTTTCACAGTTTTTGGTGAGCCTAGTATCTCTTTTTTATTATTTTTATTATTTATAACCCAAATGAATTTAAAATCATTTTTATAATGATTATATAGATATTCATAAATATATTTTGGATTATCATTGTAAAATTGCCCTCTAAAACTTTCAAACATTATCATATTATTATTTAAGGTCATTTTATTGAATATACTCATATAAATATTTCTATAAATCAAACCTATTCTAGGATGTTTAATAAATCTTCTCAATTTTTTAAAAATTAAACGAAGATATAAATATTTTTTAAGAGATTTTAGGTCTTTTTTTCTCAAAGCATTTATTTCTCTTTTTTGATACCATTTCATTGACTTTTCATCAAAATTTTTTGAAATATCAGACATCTTTTCAAAGTATTCATTTCTCCATTTATCTTCTGGACTTCTTCTGATTTTTGGTGAAAATGTTTTAAAATAATACTTAATCATTTTTTTATCAACTAAGACTTTTAAAGACTTTTCCTCTCCCATATAATTTAATAAATGATTATAAGATTCCATATATCTTAAGAATTTTTCATCCTTATTTTCTTGATTTAGCGATGGAATATATGGATCATCTCTTCTTCTTTTTATATAAAATGCGCTTTTAATACCAGTAATATTAGAAGAAGATTTAATTAAGGGTATAATAAAAGAAAAGTCAGAATTGTGTCTTAAATTTTCATCAAATGAAATTTCGTTTTTTATTATAAATTCTTTTTTGATTAGGACATTTAATGAGGAAATATTATTTATACCTCCTCCATTGGGAATAATTAAGGATATTGGAAAGTTCTCATCTGATATTTTTTTTTCATATTCTTTTAATCTATTTTCATCAAATAGTTTATGGAATGAATCATAGTTGTACCAAGAAGATATTCTCTTTCCAGCAATCATTTCTAGATTTTCATCACTTTTTGCAATTTTTCCTAGATTATCCAATGTACCTTTGTATAAAAAGTCATCACTATCTAAAAAATAAATGTACTTTCCATTAGCTATTTTTAACCCTTCATTTCTAGCTTTTGCAACACCAATTTCCTCATTAAAGATTTTTATGTTTAATGGTAAGGTTTCACTGTAAGTATTAATTAAATCTTCAATGTTTTCTTCAACACCATTTAAAATCAAAATAATTTCATTATTTTCCATTTTTTGATTTTTTAAACTTCTTAAACATTCGTTTAGATAGATTTTTCCCTTATTAAAAGGAATGATAACACTTATAAAAACCATTCGTTCACCAATATATAAATTTTAATTTTTTTATTTAATTTTGATGGTGCCAAAAGTTAAATCGCAAAATATTTAGTATAATATATGTTTCTCAATAATAACCTATATTTCTTAGTTGAAATATATATTTCCCATTTAAATATGTTTTTTCAATGAAAATATTTAATAATAGTATTCGACAAAACTTTTGAAAATCATAATCTCATTAATTTATCAAATGTTGTTTAATAAAATATGATTTAAATGATTTTAAACAAGTTTAAAATAATCTTCATTTTCAAATCAAATATCGAGTACTATAATAGCTAAAACTTTGGCAGTAGCTAATTTTTAATTTATTATAAAGACAATATCCAAAAACTATTTTTTAAAATTTAATAAATACTTTTACAAAAATTATTTATATAAAAAATAAATTTTACTTAAAATAATTGATAAAAATGTAATACTCAAATTATGTTTTTGAAAATTCTCTAAATGATAATTTTTTTATAATTTTATATAATTATTAATTTAAATCATCCATCTTATTATCTTTTCTTTAAAAATTTTTTTATAGTTTTGAAAGAAAAGATTGTAATTAATTTTTTGTTAAAAAATTATTTTATTTCCAAAAAATCTATTATTATAATCTTTAATTTTTAAAATAAAGATCAATAAGTTTATTATAAATAAAATGTCAGTTATAATTGTTTAAATCTATGATTAAATATCTGAAAAAATTTTAAAACAATATTATTACTTCAAAGATTTATTTTCATGACTATAATATTATCTTTTTTTTTTAATGTAGATATTTTAAGAATTATTAATTAATAAATATTTTAGTAATATTATAATATATAATAATATATATCTATTAAAATAAAATTTTTTCACTTCTAAAAATTTTCTATTCAAGTAAATATTCAACACAAGTGAACAAATGTCCAAAATAAAATGATTTTATGAACCACTAATTCATAAATTCATTAAGGATTTTATATAAGTTTTTGGCAGAATTACCATTGCATTCTTTCATATATTTGTCTTTAAACATTTCAATTTTGGAGCCATTACTTTTTTCAACTATTTTTTTAGAAATATCCGTTGTTTCCATGACAATATCTCCAGGAACAAATTGTTCATAGTTGAAATATAAACCTCTAGAATGTTTTTCAAAATCTTTAAGATCATAAGGATAAAATATCATTTTTTTGTTCATTAAGGAGTATTCAAAAATAATTGAAGAATAATCTGTTATTAGGCAATCTGAAATCAATAACAAAGAATTCAAACTATTAAATGTTGAAAAGTCGTAAATTCTTTTTTTAAAAGAATAGTCCAGTTTTAAATTATCCATTGAAAAATTTTTGGAAATAGAAGGGTGTAATCTTAAAACCAAAACATATTCATCATTGAGATACTTTAATAGATTGAATATTTCTAAATTAAGATTTAAGCTATCATCTAAGTTCAATTTTTTATTTTTAAATTTCTTTTTAAAAGATTCATCTCTAAAAGTAGGAGCATACAATATTACCTTTTTATTTGAAAGCTCTGGAAAGAGAGTATAAAATTCACTTTTTTTTGTTTGGATATAATCTTCATTGAAGAAAAAATCTGTTCTAGGACTTCCAATAGGGAATATGTTTTTGGATTCCAAACCAAATGCAGATTTATATGTTGGAATCATTTTATTTGATCCAACAATCAGATGAGTTTGTTTTGAACTAGATTTATTAGCTAATTTTTTTAAAATTCCTTTTTCACTATCTAAAACAAATTTTTTCATAGTGCCTGTTCCATGCCATAGCTGAACAACAGCAACACTTTTTTTAAATTTTGTGTAAGCGAATGGGAGAAATATATTATCTAAAAGAATTATTTTAGAGCTAGCTACATGGAATGGAGTAAAAATGAAAAAATTAACTAGTTTTTTTATTAATTTTCTATCAATATTGAAATCATAAGTGTTTTGTGTTATTTTCTTACAAAATAAGTCAGGATCTTTGGATTTAAAATAATTAAAACTATATAAAACATTTCCTTCCCCACTTGTATCATGAGTCATGATTAATAATATTTTTTTTTTATTAATAGGGAATAAATAAAAAATATAATAGAAAATATTGAATATAAAATAACCTAATCTCTTCATGATATCATTTAAGTTCTTAGTATTTTTTTGAAAGCATAGTATTCGGCAAAGCTTTTGAAAGTCTCAATCACGATTAATTTATCAAATCTCACTTAATAATAATATGAATAATTAATTAAGGGTTTTAAACAATTTTAATAATTATCATCATTTTTAAATCAAATGCCGAGTACTATAATGAGTTTTTTTATATTTAACTTTATCCTGATCTATTCTTGTGATAAATTTTTTAACTATATATTTTATTTAGCTGTTTGATATTATTAATTTAGCTACTTCTTTTGAAGCTTCACCTTTATCATACTGGTTATATCTTTCCATGAATTTTGAGTATTTGCTTTCATATTTTAGGAAATAGTCATCCAAGGAGAAATTTTCAAGAAAAGTGATTAAATCTTCATTATTTTCTATTATTGGTCCAGGAACTTCCTCTTCAATATTAAAGTAAAAACCTCTAAGGTTTTTTTTGTAAAATTCTAAATCATATGTGTAAAAAATCATTGGTTTTTTAAGTAAACTATAATCAAACATCACTGAAGAGTAATCCGTGATTAAGATGTCAGAAATTAAATATAACTCCTGAATATCTTGTTTTTCAT
The DNA here is from genome assembly GCA_009777005.1 of Methanobrevibacter sp. Taxonomy (GTDB): domain Archaea; phylum Methanobacteriota; class Methanobacteria; order Methanobacteriales; family Methanobacteriaceae; genus Methanorudis. The sequence goes on from WRMT01000074.1 coordinate 7,403, forward strand.
CAGCTATTATAATAAAATCTGAATATTTAGTCCAATCTATGTTTTCTTTAACTAAATAGTGATATTTAATTATAAGAATATAATCATTAGCTAATCTTTCTTTCATTGAGTCAAAGTCCATATTACTAGAGAACTTATATAGTCCATCACTGTGGAATTGATTATCTCTCCAGGTTGGAGCATATAATATGATTTTTTTATTTTTAGCTATTTTTAACTTTTTTTTAATCTTTGAAATTAATTCAGCATTTTTTTTTTCGTTTATGAGAATATCATTTCTTGGATATCCAATTTTTAAAAATTTTCCATTAAAATCAAATGCTCTTTTAAATATATTCACAGAAAAATCATTTTGACCTATTAAAAAATCCCAAAAAGAAGTGTTTTCTCTAAAATCAGCTTTGTATTCTTCAATGTTAGTTTTTCCACTCATGTTAAGTTTTTCCATGTCTAAAGCTAATTTTTTAAGTGGAGTACCATGCCATGTTTGGATATAAACACAATTTTTTTTTTTTAATAGATATTGAGGATGTCTTGAGTCAAATATCCAAAAGTTACTTACTATTGAATAATATAAGTATTTCAATCGTGTTCTTCTCACTTTTACAGGATTGCCTGGAATGTCAAATGAAGTATCTTCAAGTGACCATACATATTTAAATTTGTCTTTTTTTGAGCTATTTAAAAGGTATTCATAGATATATTTTGGATTTCCAGTGTAATTTCTCCCATTACTACTTTCAAATAAAATAATATTTTTCTTTAATGGTAATAAATGAAAAATAATTCTATAAAAAAAAATAACTATGTCTCTGATGGTTTTTTTAATATATAGCATTATATCTGAATATTTTAAAGGAAATTTATCGTTTTTTATAATTTCAAACTTTTCACTGACGTCAAAGTTTGACTCCTACTCATTTTCATTAAAAAAAATATTAAATGAGAAATATATATTCTAATTAAGAAATATATTGCACTAATATTTTCTGAGAGACTATACTCTGCACAATCACGTTTTATAGTTTTGCTAAGTCCATTGAATGTTTTTTTTAATTCTTAAAAGATTTAAATTCAATCCATTTTCTTTTTAAAAAATAGCTATTATTAGAAAATATTTTAATTAATACAATTAGTTCTGTTTTGTTTTATATTAGTTTTTAAAAATTATTTGAAAAACAAAGCTTTTTTAATTAAAAAAATCTTTGATTTTATTTATTTTAATAAATAAAAATTACTTTATATTATTAATTAAAAACAAAAAATCTTTAATTATAAATGAATTTTTCATAATTAGCTATTATCTTCGAGTTCTTTTACAAGTTTTTGTGCATATTTCCAGTCTTCATGGTCATCTATCTCCGTCCATTTAAGACCATTAGTTAAAATGAAGTTGATTTCAGTTTTTTTGCTTAAATCTTTATAAGCAAAGTCATAATAATTTTGAGGATCTTTTTTAATCAAACCCAACAATATATTGTTAAATTCATCTAAATCTTTTTTAATTACTTTAGACACACCTATAAATTCTCCAAATGATTCATTAATACTTAATTCTTTTCCAATATCTTCAATTATATTGTTTTTGATTTTTATTTTAAAAGATTCATCATCTAGTTTTTTGTGGTTATCTATAACCATGGAACTATAGCTACTATTTACAATATCCCTTATTATTTTTGGATCAAGAATATTGTCCCCATTAACTAAAATAAAATCATTATTAATATCTTTACTTGCAAGATAGGTGGAGCAAGAAGTGTTGGTAGTATCATAATTCTTATTTTGGATATTTTTTATTTCTACCCCATATTTTTTTGAAAGCTCTTTTGAAAATTCTTTTACTTTTTCTTGAAAATGACCTACCACAAAAATGAATTTATTAACATCTTCCTCAACAAACATTTTAACAAACCTTTCAAGAAGGCTAAGATTGTTTATTTTTAGTAATGCTTTTGGAATATTTTCTGTGAGAGGTCTTAACCTTGTACCTGTTCCAGCAGCTAAAATAATTGCAATAATTATAATCACCTGTATAATAAATTTAATTTAATCCCTATTAATTAAGCTATATTATAGTTATTCAATATAAGTTATTAAATAAAAAGTTATCAAAAGTTATCCCATAACTCTTTAAATGATAGTTTTGGAGTTTTTTGATTAACAATAACATTATAAACAAAATCTACTATAGTACTATTAATGGAATGTTTATCACAAATGTCTTTTACAGCCATGATGGAATTTTTTCCTTCAAAAACAATACTTGATGATTCCTCATCAACAATAATTTTTTGACCATATAACATTCCTAATGTATGATTTCTACTTTCTTTAGATGTGGATGTAAGTACTAAATCACCAAATCCACAATATTGATTAACTGTGGATCTATCTCCACCAATTCCCTCTATTATTTTTTTAGTTTCTTTAAACCCTTTTGCTAAAACAGCATATTTAGCATTTTCATTGATATTAATTCCTTCGCAAATACCATAAGCTATTGCATTTATATTTTTTATCACACCACAAAATTCAAGACCAACAACATCATCAATTATTTTAACTTTGAATTTTTCAGTTTGTAGCATTTTTTTAATTTTTTCAGAATTTTCAGAATTTTTCGATGCAACATTACAAACAGTAGCTAAATCTAACATTATTTGTGATGCAAAATTCGGTCCAGATATTGCAACATAGTTATCATCAAAATATTCTTCAACAATTTTTCCCATAGTTTTTAAAGAAGGATATTCTATGCCTTTAGCTGTTGTCACAATAAGGAGATTATCGATATTCAATTGTTTGATATCTTGCAATGTTTTTCTAAATGCAAATGAGGGAACACAAATAAAAATCGTGCTACATTTTTTCATATCTTCAAGATTACTTGTAGGAATAATATTCTTTTTCAATTTTGTATTAGGATAATATTCTGAATTATACCTAGTTTTTAAAATATTTTCAGCTATTTTTTCTTTTCTTGAATATAAAAGGACTTCTTCTACATTTTTAGATGTTATTTGAGCTAATGCTGTACCAAAACTTCCAGCACCAACCACTCCTACTTTTTTACTTGAACCAATCGAACTCATGATTTAACCCATAATTATCTCATAATAAGTTTTATAATTAATATTTTTATTTTTTATAAATAATAATTTTTTTTAAATTTTTTAATAAAGAAGTGTGAAATAATTATGAGTTCACTGAAACATTAATAAAAATCTGGAAAAAATTTTAAATAAAATTGTATTTATTAAAATTTTTTAAACATTTTTCTATTATTAGTATATTATACTCAGTGAATAAAAATAATTATTTCCCTACCAGTAAATTTAAAAAGCAATTCATAAATACATTAAATTAATATTATTTTTTCATTGACTTTAATAAAGAATTTTAATTTAACTACTAGTTTTTCATTAACTTTATAGTTTAAAAGAGAATTTTCGCATTTTAAAGATTTTTTTAATTGAGCTGAAGTTTATTAATTTTTTTATATAGTGTATTGGATAAGTTTCGATTTTAATTTATAAATAAAAATTTTATTATTCCTGTGAACTATTTATATTAAATACAATCTTTTCAAATTCGTATTTTTCCTATTTGAAGTTTAAAAATTATTAATTTAAAAATAATTCAGTTATAATTAAATCATTTAAAAATTAAATTCTTTATAATTAAATCCTTAAAAATTAAACCATTTATAATTAAACCATTTATAATTAAATCATCATCTTCATGAATAATTTTGTATAATATTATACAATTTAAATAACTTTTATCAAATTTAATTCTTTAATTAAATATAAAAAATAAAAGAAAAAATTATAAAAATTTAAATTATAAATTATGCTATGCATAAAATGTTTATTATAATCCCTTTTTTTAATAATAAATTATAGTATAATCATTTA
>WRMT01000075.1 GCA_009777005.1 Methanobrevibacter sp.
AATTATTAATATATAAATATTATCATTTAAAATTAAAAACAATTTAAAATTAAAAAGATAATTAAGAAAATAAATTAAATTAATTTATTAATATTGAAAACAAAGAATTTAACAAGAGTTCAAAATCTAAAAATTACATGAAAAACATGTACACATAGCTTAGATACAAAAAGTATTACTCAATAATTCAAAAAAATAAAGAGTAGAAAACGCTTCAATTCAAAAACAAGCAACATAAAAAAAGAATGATACAAAAATAAAAATTAGTAATAAAAAAAAATTTCAAATCAGTAGGGTATTTGACACTGCCAAAAAAATATAAATTACTTTTTAATCTAATTCTAAATTATTGTTTAAAATATTATATATACTATCAAATCCATGTACTTTAAATGATATTTAGATTGAATTTTTTAAATACCTAACACATGATAGATAAACAATAATTATAAAAAAAGTCTCTAACTAACGTTAGATAGGTAAAATATATTTTTGATTATTATAGTATTCGACAAAACTTTTGAAAATGTCAATCTCATTAATTTATCACATTTTATTTAATAAAATATGATTTAAATGGTTTTAAACAAGTTTAAAATTATCATCATTTTTAAATCAAATGTCGAGTACTATATTCCAAAAAAGTCATAAATAATATTAAACAAATATATTCATAATATATTTTTGATTATTATTCCAAAAAAGTCATTAATAATATAATATTTTATAATAACAAATGAATAGTTATCATTTAAGTCAAGGAAAAAGTACAAATGAATTTACACTTAACTTCTAAAAGTCATAAAAAATTATCAAGGTTTTCTAAAACATATTCAGAATCGAGAATACATTTATTAGCTTCAAAATCAAGATTTGAAAAATATTTTTCATAATCTACATTATTTCTTTTATCTCTAAGTCTATGAAGCTTTTTAAAAATTTTTATACCAATTCTTTTGTTTCTACGACCCTGTTTTTCGTGTAATTCTTTAAAAATCCTTTTAACTTCATAATGAGCTTTTGAATTCTTACTTTTTATTATTTCTGTCTAAATAGGCTTTGTTCTCAATTAAATTCTTTAACGAGAAGAACACCGAGTAATATGATCTATTAATAGAAATTCTTTTATTTGCGGGACTATTATTTGATGCCAAGTCACATGCAAGAGTATAATAATCTCTCCAATCTAAACTCATTATTCAAACTCCACATTTAATAAAAATTTATCTAATATATCATTACTTTCTAAATCAAATGTTAAATCATCGATAATATCTAATTTTTTCACAGCCTCTGTATGAGATAATGAAGTATGAATATTGGCTTTAAGAATTTTTTCATCAGTATCAGGATCTTCAACAGCTTCAAGAGAGATTATATTTTCAGGAAAGTGTTTTTAAACAAAAATAGGGAATATGTAATAATAGTATTTTTAAATCTTCATCATCTGAAATAAATTTTTTAATTTCGTTATTATTCACTAAATTATACATAATCTTTAGGTTTTCCCAATAAGAAGAAGTCATTCCATTGAATTCATCATATATCCCTTTAATTTCATTAAATTCGACTAAAAAATCTTTTTTAATAGAACTATTAATATTTTTTTCTGGATTAGACACTTTTAAAGGTTCTATTTTACTATTGTCTTTCATGTATACATTTCCTTTAATTATCTTATTATGAAAAGAAAGAAGACTAAATTATCAGTGCTAAAATTTTTTCACTTTTGATGCTTTATTAATTATTTTCTCGTCACCATAAAGCTGAAATGAAAATTTTTAAAATAACTCTAATATATTACACTTGTTCAATGCCAAATTAAAGTTTTTACCCATTGTTTATAAAATAGGATTGTGAAAAAGTTTTTTTTAGAAAAATAATGATTTTTTTACTTCTTTATTGGAATAACTAAGTCATATTTACTAAGTTTAGCAAATTTAACTTCTTTTCTTTTAATGGTTAAGTATCCAGTTTGAAGTAATAATGTTGTAAAATCAATTTTTTCAAGATTAAAACTTGGAATTGTTCCAAAAATTCTAGTTGTGGGTTTAAATAAAATTCCAACTTTTTTGTCATTGTTTTTAATATATTCCATTAAAAATGAAGGAGTTCCTGTTTCAAACCAGTAATTTCCAAATTCTCCATCATTAAATAAAGATAAAATAGAGTAGGGATTGTATAAATGGTTTTCACCATCCCATGAATAACCATCATACCAATTTTTAATTTCAGATAATAAGATTTCTCCACTAATATTATTGGCTTTGGCAAATTCATCAATATACTCTTTAAAACTGTTTTCTAATTCTTCTTGGGAGTAACCACAAATCATAGAATATTTAGAATTAAGAGTAATATCCGTAATATTATTTAAACCTGAAAATATTGATGTTTTAGAGAATTTAGCAAATCGAAGATTTGCTAACCCAGCGAAATCTCCGATTTCGCCAAGTTTGCTTACACCTGTTAAAAATATAAATTTTAAATATTTATCACTAGCTTTTAAAACTTTATAAAAATCACTTAAAATATCTAGGTTTTGTTTAGCTATTTTCATACTTTTAATACAATCAATAATAGCCATGTCATATTCATCAATCAGGACTACAACTTTTTTCCCAGTTTTGTCATGTAATTTTTTAATTAATTCACTAAATTTAGGATTTAAAAACTTTTTCTTTAGAGTAATATTATTTTCATCTGCAATCTCGATAATATCATCTTCAAGAGATAATTTTAATGTTTCAGGTGTTTCATAAGCAATTTTTCCAAAATCTATCTGTATTATAGGGTGTTTTTCATTCCAATCCCATTTATCATAAATATATAAGTCTTTAAAGTATTCTTTATTTCCACTAAATATCTCTTCTAAAGTGCTGACTAATAATGATTTTCCAAATCGTCTAGGTCTTGATAAAAAGTAAGTTTTACCCTGATTAATCATTTCATAGATAGTTTGTGTCTTATCTACATAGATATAATTCTCTTCGATAATTTCAGAGAAAGTTGATATTCCCAGAGGTAATTTTTTCATAAAACAAAAACATCCTTTATTATCATATAATAAATAATTATCTATTTTTTAAAATTATTAAAACTTCCTTCTTTTATTACTTTAAAAAATTTTATTTAAAAATAATAATTAATAATATTTGGTGTGATGTATATTTCATAATTTTAAAAAAAAAAGTAATGGTGATAGGAATTTTATGAAAAACCCATTTATTAATTAAGTTCAGGAGGATTAGCTATTTTTTTAATGGTTCTAGTAGTGATTTTACTTCACGGTCTCCAAAGGCTACTGCTAAAAGAATTACATCATAATTTAAATAGGGTTTATAATATTCCTTGTCTTTGATTTGATTCATAGCCTCAGTAGCTAAGTGATCTAGTGGTTTATCTAAGCTGTATTTTAGCTCACATACAACTACTAAATTGTCTTTTTTAATTAGAATATCTGGAGTTCCTTTTGAACCTGGTGTTTCTCCAATAGCAAAAAAACCTATTAGGTTGAGGAGAGATAAAAATAGCATATGATAGTTAGCTTCACGAATATCCTCTTTAACCTTGCCATAAAGTACTGCAGGAATAGTAGCTAATAATGTATCCAATGATTCTTGTAAAAGAACATTATCTAAAGTAGCTATAGCTTGGGAAATCTTTTTTCCTAAGGAATTGATATTCTCATGGTCTTGACTAGAAAATTCTTCTATTATAGAGGTGAATAAGGATTGTTTAACTTCATAGTTAGGAATAGCTAAATCATACTTAGTAAGTTTACCCACTTTAACCTCTTTTTTCTTAATAGTTAAGTATCCTGTTTGAAGTAATAATGTGGTGAAATCAAGTTTTTCAAGATTAAAGCTAGGAAATTTTCCAGAAATTCTAGTAGTAGGTTTAAATAAAATTTTTACATCTTTAATATTGTTTTTTATAAAATTTAATAAAAATGTAGGAGTACCTGTTTCAAACCAATAATTACCAAATTCTTTATCTTCAAATAAGGATAAAATAGAGTAAGGGTTGTATAAACTGTTTTTTCCATCCCATGAATAGCCATTATACCAATTCCTAATTTCAGATAATAAGTTTTCCTGAGTAACATTATTGTCTTGGGCAAATTCATCGATATAGTCTTTAAAGTGGTTTTCTAATTCTTCTTGAGAGTAACCACAAATCATAGCATACTTAGAACTAAGAGTAATATCAGTTAAATTATTCAAACCTGAAAATATGGAAGTCTTAGAAAATTTAGAAACACCTGTTAAAAATATAAATCTCAGGTATTCATCATTAGCTTTTAGCACTTGATAGAAATCACTTAAAATATCTCGATTTTGCTTAGCTATTTTCACATTTTTCATACAATCAATAATGGGTTTATCATACTCATCGATTAAAATAACTAGCTTTTTCCCAGTTTTTTCATGTATTTTTTTAATTAATTCACTGAATTTTTGATTGGGAAAGCTTTTTTTTAAAATTATTTTATATTCATCAGCAATTTCTAATGTAAATTCTTCAAGTGAAAGTTCTAATCTTTCAGGAGTTTTATAAGCAATATTTCCAAAATCTAAATGAATTACAGGGTGTTTTTCACTCCAATCCCATTTATCATAAATATAAAGGTCTTTAAAAAGTTCCTTATTTCCACTAAATAGCTCTTTTAAAGTACTGACTAAAAGTGATTTTCCAAACCTTCTTGGTCTTGATAAAAAGTAAATTTTCCCTTGGATTATCATTTCATAGATAGCTCGTGTTTTATCTACATAGATATAATTATCTTCGATTATTTCTGAGAAAGTGGCTATACCAAGAGGTAATTTTTTCATAAAAAAAAACATCCTTTATTATTCGGTAATATATAATTTATAATTATTATTTTTTAAAATTATTAAAACTTCCTTTTTTAATAGCTAGTAATAATGTTTATATTTATTCAATAATAATCTTGATTATATGTGGAAACGAATATAGATAAAAGCTTAAAAAACAAGAATATATTAATTTTTTAGATAACTTTAAAGATAAAATTTTAGCCCATAAAAAAATTATTGTTGAGGATGATAAAAAACTCATGATAACTGTTTTAGATTTTAAAAACTAAAGGTTGATTTATTAATTTAATCTTAATTAAATAGTTGATTATACGTATTTTATCTTATTAAAATATATTTTAGTTAAAATTTCGTTTACAGCTATTTTTCAAGGATAAAACTTTTTTTAACAACTTTTCATTTAAATAATCTTCATTTATATATTTATCATAAATAGCTAATCTTTCTTTTAAAACAAATCCACCTTCCATAGTAAGTCGTTCTAACTCTTCAATTTCAGGCCAAGGTGAATCTGGATTTACATAATCATGACTTATAGGAGAAACTCCTCCCCAATCATCAGCTCCACATAGTAAAAATATTTGATTAGTGTCATGGTTTAAGTTTGGAGGAACTTGAATACTAACATCATCAAACAATAGCTTAGCTACTGAAACCGTCCTAATCATGTCAAAAAGTGATGGTTCTCTTTGTTTTTCCATTGGAATTCCTGGTTTTGATTTAAAATTCTGAATAATTATCTCTTGAATATGCCCATATTTTTCTTGCAACTTTTTAATTTCTAGTAAAGATTCAGCTATTTCTTCTTTTGTTTCTCCAATACCAATTAGTATTCCTGTGGTGTATGGTATTTTCAGCTTTCCAGCATTAGCTATTGTCTTAATTCTTAGTTTTGGATCTTTTCCTGGGCTGTTTTCATGAGCTATTGTTTTGGTGAGTCTTTTTGAAGAGTTTTCAAGCATCATTCCCATGGAAACATTAACTTCTTTTAAAGTTTTCATAGCTTCATAGCTTAAAACACCTGCATTTGTATGGGGAAGAAGATTAGTTTTATTTAAAGTAGTTTCACAAATATCATAAACATATTCAACCATGTTTTCAAAGCCTTTTTCTTTTAAGGCATTTTTTACTATTATTTCTGTGTCAGCTTCCTCACCAAATGTAAATAAAGCTTCTGTACAAGCATATTTTTCAGATTTTTTTAATGAATGGATTACTTCATTTTTATCCTTTAAAATAATTGTTTTAGGATCATTTGGATCTTTTCTAAAAGTACAATATCCACAATAATTTCTGCAAACTTCAGTTAGAGGAATAAAAACATTTTTAGAATAAGTTATTTCATTTTTTTCTTGTTTATCATTAGCTAATGACATTAATTGTATAATATCCTTGTTTTCTGTGTTTAAAAGATCCACTATTTCTTTTTTGTTGATTTTTTTATTTTTCAAACCTAAATTTGATGATATACTCATTTAAACACCTAAAACAGTTAAAGTGAAAAAAATTAAAAAATAGTTCAGATAATTATTTATTTTGAAAAAATTCATGTACAAAAAATAAAAATTTTAAAATTTTAATTACCAAATTAAATATTTAAAAGATGAAAAAATTTATTCAAAAATATTTTTATTAGCTAAGTTAAATATTTAAAAGATGAAAAAATTTATTCAAGAATATTTTTATTAGCTAAGTTAAATATTTAAAAGATGAAAAAATTTATTCAAAAATATTTTTTTAATAAAATTAATTATTTTAATTAAGATAACTTTTTTTTAAATAGATAAAATAATTGTAATGATAAAATTCACTTTAAAGATTAATAAAAAAATATTATTTTTAAATAATTTTCAATTTTTTAATAAATAAAAAATAAAATTGAACAATTTAAATTATGATTATTATTGTTTATTAAAATTATTTTGACTCAGCCTTTTTCATCATCCGAAATGACTGTTTCTATAAATAATGGTCCAGAATCTGATTTATCTTTCCACATTACTACAAATACTCCTGTATGAGTGGAAGTAAAAAGTTTGTATTCAGCAGCCACATTTAATATTTCTAACTCCTTTTTCATACGTTCTATTCCACCAGCATCAGTTTCATTATTTACTGGAACACTTGCTCGGATTTGCTCGTCCATTCTGTTGATAATTGCTGCAGCTTCATCTGAAATTGGTTCTACCTCTTTTCCATCCAGAAATACTATTAAATCATCCAATGTTTGTTTCATATCAGCAATAGCTATGTTTTTTGAAGACATTCCTCTGACTATTAGAATAAATCCACTATCCAAAGCAGGTCTTGATCCTTCAAAAGCTTCTAGAAACCCCATTACTTTTCCTGCAACCTTATGTAGTTTAACCATGGTAAAATCTCTGTTTTTTGTGTAATTGAAAAAAGTCAAAGTAATTTTTATATTACTTTTTAAAGTCAAAATTCTTTTTAATTTATCATTTATAAAAAGGGTAAATTCTATTTCTACTTTTCCATTAAAAAAATTATATTCATTATAATATTCAGTGAATAGATTAAATTTCTTCAAATCTTCCAGTGAATATTTTATACTCATTATAAATATTCAGCAAAAACACTAAATTTCTTCTAATATCCCTGAATATATTGTATTTCATTTAATCTTCATTATAGACATGGTATTTATTTTTTAACATTACTAGTTAAATCATTTTAAATTATCTATTTCTGCTTTTAGTTCACCCATTGTAGCTACTTTTTCTGCAAAAGCATTGTGTCTATGAATACTTTCTTCGTTAACTTGACGCACAGTGACAAAGGTGTCATCAGGAAGATAAGAATAGTTTTGGATGATTTTTTCAACCATGTTTCTAACACAATCTTCTACAAAAGCTGGTTTTTTATGAGCATTAACAACAACAGCATTTTCATCAGGACGTTTTAGAAGTTCACAAACAGGAGAACTCATAGAATCCTCGATTATTTTTATTATATCTTCTCCACGAACATTTTGATTCTCTGGAACTTCGATTAAAACTGTTCCAATTCCTCTTTGGTTGTGAGAAGCAAAAGTAACCGTGTCTAAAACTTTTTGTGTTGTCTCTTCATCTAAAAATTCAAGTAACTTTTGTTTATCTGATTCCATAACAGATTCTTGAGCACAAGGACAAACTGTCATGCCAACTACTTCAGCACCAATACTTTTCCTGATTTTTACTTCATTATTCTCTCTATAACCAATAGCATTAGCTATAATTTTCGTCATTTCTTGAGTTTTATTTTTGGTAACTGGAGAACTTTTCATAAGTATGAAGTCACTTGTCATTCTAACTTCTGCCATTTTAGCATATTTGTGCTTAGACATCATTATATTAACGATTTCTGCACATAATGACTCAACTTCAATAGAACTTGTAGTTACAACTTCTTCAACTACTTCACTAATAGCTTCTGGACTTCTAGACATGTGAATGCCCCTTTGATTACTCGGAAGATCTACAAAGGCATCAAATGTAGGAATCAGAATTATTGGTCTTTTTTGACCTCTTTCAATTTTCAAAAGCTTTTTAACACCTGTAACTCCCACTCGAGTTAATTGGACTGGGACTCTAGGCATATTATCTTGGGTATCTGGGAAACAAACGACCAAATTTTACACCCCATGGGCTTTAAATACTTACTAATAGCTATATAATTTAATTTTTTATATTAAATTTAAATAATATTTAATAATATAAAAATGATTTTTAATAATTTAAATAATATTTAAGATGATAAAAATTATTTTAAAAAAATAAAAATATGTTCTTTTAAAATAATAGATAAAATTTTTTATATTTTTTTTATATTGTTAATTTTTCATGATATTAAATCAAACCCTGATAAAATTTTTTTATATTGTTACTATTTCTTATGATATTAAGACTCATTTAAAAGTATCTAATTTTTAAAAATATCCGATTTAAATTTATTTATTAATAATAATTTAAAATATTAGTTTAAAATCTTTATTTTATAATTCAATTAATTATAATTAATATTTTTAAAAATAAATATATCATAATAGTACTTAATTGAATAAAAATAATATTAAAAAGACTTTTAAAAATTAAAGAAAAACAAAATTTCAAAAACTAAAAAAATAAAATGACTTTTAAAAATTAAAGAAAAACAAAATTTCAAAAACTAAAAAAATCAATGATAAAAATTTTAAAAAAGAAAAACTACAAATTCTTAAACTAAGATAAAAAAAATCCTTTAATATTAGGTGAAATTCTATATAAAAATTCATTAAAAAAAAAGTCAAAGGTTATGAATTAAAAAAACATTGAAATGGAAAAAATGAGTTTCAAATTATAAATAAAGTATAAAAAATTTTTCAATTTAAAAATTATCTAATTTAATAGATAGCTTAGCTAATATCTTAATAATAATTAGCTAATTTCGAGCATATCTATTAAATCAACTTCAGATAATTCTTTCAAATTATTATTTAAGTATATTAAAGCATTATATTCTTCTTCAGCTCTTTTTCCAAGTAGTTGACCATTCAAATCATCTTCAGCTAATACGACTATTTTTTCAGGATTTAAAGATCCTATTTTCCTTTTTATATCATTATGGATATGTTCAACCTTTTTCTCAATTCCTTTCATAGCAGGTTCTGGAATTTTAGGGTTTATCTCTTTTATGTCTTCAATCCTTAGTGGAACACTAGCTACTATAATTCTTTGAACATCCACACCTAGTTTCTTCAAAGACTTCCTAAAATTATTTTTTGTTGTAATAAATAGTGTTTTTGAACTTAATAAAGAAATATCAAACTTATCTTTATTTTTTTCAATTATTTTAAAGTCAGCCATTATAGAATCAATATTTTCCCTTGCACTGAGAAGATAGTTAGTGAATAATTTTGCCTCTTCTTTAGAGAGATTATGAGAAGGTAAACTACTGAATATGAATTCTTCAGCACATATAATGTCTTTAAACAAATTTTCAAAATTTTTAACATTAATTGTTCCATTTTGAGGTTCTTTAAATTGAATTGATTGATTATTTTTTTCACTTGCCTTAATAATCAGATTTTGAGCTTGTTTTGTTCGGATATTTTCCATTAAATCACTTACAAAAAAATTATATAATATTATTATCCATCACTAAATGAAAACCTTATTTACAAATATTATTATCCCCAGTAATGAAAACCTTATTCCATCAGATATTATCATCCATCACTAAATGAAAAATCTTATTTACAAATATTATTATCCATAGCTATAGCTATTGAAAAAACGTCAGGGTTTTTGAAGAAAGTTTCTAAATATATTTTTATATGTCTTAACTGCTCATGAACTTTATTTTTATATTGGTGAGATACTTTTTAAAACAATAATTAATAGTTAAATAGCCTTTTTAAAGCATGTTTGCTGAACCCATATCTTCTTTTACAACATTTAAAACAGTTTGTGTATAGGTTCTCTCAACATCAGGTTCTTTCAGCAATTCTTTAATAAACTTATCCAATTCATCAGTATCCTTGAATTTAGCTATTAAAAAAGCATCATACTCCCCAGTAACATCATAAATACCTAAAACATTATTGTTGAAAGATGTTTTATTTTCCCAGTTTTGAAACTGTCCACCCTTAACTCTAACCCCAATAATAGTTGTAAGATCATATCCTAATTTCCTATGATCCATTATTGGTGCGAATTTTTTTATTGCACCAGTTTTTATCATTTTATCTACACGATTATGAACTGTTCCAACTGAAATGTCCAAATCACGGGAAATTTGGCGGTATGGTGTTCTTGCATCTTCATTAATTATTTCAAGTATTTTCTTGTCTGTTTCATCTAATATTACAATATCTTCTTTCCTTTTTTTATTCATTATTATCCCACTCTAACTTTTTAATCAAACCCTCTTTATTTTATGAACAACATTTAGTTTTTATAATTATAATAATATTCTTTTATTATTAAATAAATTAATCTATTAAATTTCATTAATATTTTATAACTTTACTATATTATTTCATGTATTGAACACATTCACGAAAAATTACTACATTAATTATAAATTATGTATTCGTACTATATAAATACACGATTAAATTGATTAATCATGGAACTTTTATTGAATATTTATTAAAAACTTTTTTAAATTAGTCATGGGAAACTTTATTTCAATGTTCATTGAGGCTAGGAAATGATTATGAGTTCGCGGAACATTGATAAGAATTTGTAAAAAAATTTAAACAAAAATTCATATATAAAAATTTTTTGAACATTTTCTATTTTAGTATATATACTCATTGAACAAAAATAATTGTTTCCCCCACTTGCATTAAAAAAAAAAAATGTTCATTTTAAAAATAAAGGCAGTGTCAAATATGTTACTGATATGAAAATTTTGTTTGTATGCAGTGTTTTTGCTGAATAACATGTTTAAATGAAATCATTGTTTAGTAACATCTCTGCCAAAACTTTTAATTCAT